>JACREB010000029.1 GCA_016218475.1 Nitrosomonadales bacterium
AAAATGCTCATTTACTACATGTAAACTCCGCTTTTTGCGAGTTGGGCGGCAACGGCAAGCCGCCCATCCCTGCTTGACCCACTTCGCCCGATTTTGCCTTGCACTGCATCCCTTGATCGCTTTGTGACACAGTAAGATTAAAGGGAACCTCTAAATCAAATCGCCGCCAGCCCAGTTATCGGAAAAGAACGAAGAAACTTTAATAAGGCTTGGAATTTTATGCTGTTTTTGGGCTGCGGGTAGCTGCTGGAATAGGCTCGTAATGTGTTAAAGGGTTGCGTGGCATCTGGAATTCCCAGCTACAACAGCGTGGGCTGCGTTTAAAATTTATTCTGACCCTCACTGGCGCATGACTATAATCGCTGTATTTAACCCAGATTGTTCATTAGAACAACACCTCATTGAAAAATAAGGAAAATCTCTAATGGATTCCATTAGAAACCCATTCAAAACAGGCGTTTTATGGCCTAATGGACAATCTGGGTTTAATCAAAAAGGCGGGGTAGGAAAAACGACCACGTCGCTTAATCTTGCCGCTGCGCTGGTGCGCTACGGACACAAACCCGTGGGCATAGACCTTGATCCGCAGGCGCAATTCGGCTTTATCGCCGGTATTACCGCGCGTTCCGGCGATGACAGCATTTTCAGCCTGTTTCAGCGCAACCGCCCATTGCGTGAAATGATCCAGAAGTCGTCCAACGGGATCGGTATTATTCCGTCGCACATAGAGTTGTCCAAGGTGGATGCGCTGTATGGCAAGGGCTACAACGCGATCAACAAACTGAATATAAGTTTGCAGGCGGAAGAAACGCAAGGCGAAAACAGGCATTGGATAATCGACTGTTGCCCGCTGGTTGGAGTCCTTTCGTTGAATGCCATATTCGCCTGCGATGGCCTCATCGTCCCCATGTCGGCGGATTACCTGTCAATCAAGGGCGACATCCAGATCCAGAAAACTCTTCAGGCGCTCGAACGGGTGCTGAAGCGCCGCGTAAACCGACGCTATCTGATTACACGTTTCGATTCGCGGCGGCGCATGGCCAGGGATGTCCTGCTTAAGGCTGAAGCGGCATTCGGCGCGGATGTGTGCCGGACGCTCATTTCGGAAAACGTCTGCCTCGCGGAAAGCCCATCGCTGAATAAAACAATATTCGAGCACGCGCCCAATAGCCGCGGAGCGCGGGATTACGAGTCATTGCTCAATGAATTAATCCCAGATTGTCCATTAGGCCATAAAACGCCTGTTTTGAATGGGTTTCTAATGGAATCCATTAGAGATTTTCCTTATTTTTCAATGAGGTGTTGTTCTAATGAACAATCTGGGTTAATAGCAGATGGATTTATCAGGTAGCGCATGAAAATCCAGAAAGCCTTGTGGCGCCCGAAGCGGGAAGGCGGGGCGTTGTTCGAATTTCAGAGGTTCACATCAGCTTTGCCTGACAATCAGCGACAGGACATCTTCTATATCCGCCGATTGTGAAAATTCTTTTTCAGGATTAACTATCCCGCATTGCGTCACCTGGCAATTGAGATACATCTGGCGCAGCTTGCGTTCAGCATCCGGCAAATCCTTGCCGAAAATCTGGATGCTCTCGACTTTTTGTCCATCCCTCGTAGTAACGGAAAAATCGAATTTCGGCATACCCCTCCCAATACTTGGCAAGTTGCAAATCGGACACGGCAAACCGGGCTTATGCCCAGGAAGAATGTGGGAAAAAATGCGGCATGGATAAAGTTCCAAGGCATAGGTTCGGATTATACACTGTAGCCCTGTGCAGGTTCATGCTCTGCTAAAATGCCCCGACTTTGATTAGATGGAGCGCCGCCATGACGTACGTTGTTTCGGAAAACTGCATCAAGTGCAAATATACGGATTGTGTCGAGGTTTGCCCGGTGGATTGCTTCCGCGAAGGGCCGAATTTCCTGGTGATTGATCCGGACGAATGCATCGATTGCACGCTGTGTGTGGCGGAGTGTCCGGCGGAGGCGATTTTTGCCGAGGAAGACCTGCCGGAAGATCAGCGCCATTTCATCTTGCTGAATGCCGAGCTGGCAAAGCGGTGGAAGCCTATCGTCGCGAAGAAGGATGCGCCTGCCGACGCCGATAAATGGCGCGGTGTGAAGGATAAGCTGCGTCTCCTCATACGCTGATGGAATGAATCATGTCCGCTACGCCGGCTACGTTGTGCAGAGGCCGTCTTGAATTCCGGTTTTTATAAAACAGTAGCAAAACAGATACTGTCCTGCCATGCGCAGGACTTGCCCGACCTGCGCGGGGCGACCGTCCTGTTGCCCAATTACCATGTTGCGCAACCATTGGCGCAAGCGTTAAGCAGCGCCGCCAGCCAGCCTGCGCTGTTGCTGCCGCAGATGGTGACGCTCAACGACTGGGCGCGGTCTGTCCCCCTCGCCACGCCCGTTGTTCCTGACACCTGCCGCGCCACTACCCTGTATCAGGCGTTGCGCATGCGCAAATGGTTTGCCGATGCCGATCTGTGGGGCATCGCGCGCGAACTGCTGGCGCTGCTGGATGAGTTGACGCGGCACCACGTCACGCTGCCCCAGGACGAAGAAGAGTTCCTCGCGCAGTTAGAGCGTGCGTATCAGGCCAAACGAAACGCCGCGATGCAGTTCGAGGCGCGCGTGGTGCACGAGCTATGGTATGCGATGAGCGCCAGCGGGGAATTGGATGCCGCACGCGCTTACCAGCAGCGCCTGGCGCAGTTAGCGCAGCAGGCGGATGCGCCGCTCTATGTATTGGTAACTGCCGGCCTTGACGCGCCGGAAGCGTGCTTTCTGGAGGCGTATGCGGAGCGCGCGCCGGTTGTGGTTTTTGATTTGAGGGAGATGGTGGCTGAGGATGAGAGTTGTGCGGTGCTGCGCACCCTCTCCCCCAACCCCTCTCCCGCAAGCGCGAGAGGGGAGCAAACCAATTCCCTTTCCCCTCAGTGGGAGAGGGCTGGGGAGATAACCAGCGACTTGGCTGCCGTCTTTGGGCAGCCTAGTCGAATGGCTATAACCAATGACTTGGCTGTCGTTGTTGGACAGCCTAGTCAGATGGCTAGTAGTTTTACCAGTAGTTCCATCAGGGGTGGTTTACGCGATCAGGCCGCCCATCTGCGCGAACACTTTCCCCAAGCAGCATTGAATAACCCTTCGACAAAGTCTTCAGTCCTGAGCGTAGTCGAAGGGTCAGGGCGAACGGGACGGGAGTTGCGCCTGTTCGGCGCGCACAGTCTGGAGCAGGAGGCGCGCGCCGCCGAGGTGCAGGTGCGGCGCTGGCTGCTGGCGGGCAAACGGAGCATCGCCCTCGTCGCACAAGACCGTCTGGTGGCGCGGCGCGTGCGCGCGCTGCTGGAACGCTCCGGGGTGCTGATGCGCGACGAAAGCGGCTGGACGATGTCCACGCTGGCGGTAAGTACGGTGCTGATGCGCTGGCTGGATGCGCTGCAAAGCGATTTTTATTACCAGGATTTGCTCGACCTGCTCAAGTCGCCGTTCATCTTCTCCGATCAGGATTCGAGTGTTCGCAAACAGGCGGTGTATCGGCTCGAACAACTGGTGCGCAAACACGGCGTGGCTTCGCGCCTCGATGCTTTTCTCGATCTGGCGCACGGCGAGAATGAGATGCAAACGGCGCTGGCGCGACTGCGCCAGGCTAGCCGGATGACAGATGGCATAACCAGCGACTTGGCTGGCGTTGTTTGCCAGCCTAGTCGAATGGCTAGTAGTTCTATCAGAGGGCAGAAGACAGAGAATGGCGCGAAAAAGTCGCTTGTGGAGTGGCTGGAGGTGTTGCATAACAGCCTCGATATTCTGGGCGTGTTACAGGGCTGGGCGCAGGATGATGCAGGGCAGCAGATGTTGCAATTGCTCGGGCAATGGGCGGAGGAGTTACGGGATGACGCGACGCGTTTCAGCTTTGCCGAATGGCGGCATTGGCTGGCACAGCAACTCGATGCGCACACCTTCCGCGATACTTCGATAGACAGCCCGGTGCTGCTCACCCATCTCGCCGCCACGCGCTGGCGCAGCTTCGACGCGGTGCTGCTGCTGGGGGCGGATGCATCTCACCTGCCCGGCACGGATAACGGCAGCGTATGGTTCAACGATGCGGTGCGCAGCACGCTCGGCCTGCCGACGCGCGAGCACCAACTGGCGCAGCAGCGCGATGACCTGCTGGCACTGTTGGCCATGAACGACACGGTGCTGGCAACCTGGCAGGCCAGCAAGAGCGGCGAAAAAAATCTGCTGAGCCCTTATCTGGAAATGCTGCGCGCGCTGCATGAACTGGCTTACGGCGACGATCTGGCGGTATCAGAGGACAGAGGACAGGGGACAGAAGACAGAGTGTCGTGTGGCTTCGCCACGCCTTCATTCATAAATTGCCGCGCAGCGGCAACAAAACCTCTGTCCTCTGTCCCCTGTCCTCTGTCCTCTGACCGTCCTCTGTCTTCTGCCATGCCCGCACCCGCCGTGCCGCAAAGCCTTATCCCAGGCCGTATCTCGGCCAGCGGTTACAACAGCTTGGTCGCCTGCCCGTACCAGTTTTACGCGCGCCATATTCTGGGTCTCAACGAGCTGGACGAAGTGCGCGAGGGCGTGGATAAGCGCGATTACGGCGAGTGGGTGCATGACATCCTGCATCGCTTCCATCAGCAGCTCCCGGCGCTGATCAAACATGATCGTGCGGCGCTGGAAGAAGCGTTGCTGCACATCAGCAACGAGGTATTTGCGCCTGCGGTGGAGCGCGATTACCTGGCGCGCGCCTGGCTGCTGCGCTGGCAGCAGGCGATACCGGCCTATCTCGACGCGCAACTGAAAAGCGAAACGGAGGGCTGGGGTTATCAAAACGGCGAAGTGCCGTTCGAGCTGCCGTTGACCGATGAGCTGACCCTGCACGGGCGCATCGACCGCGTGGATGCGCGGGAAAGCGAGTGCCGGGTGCTGGACTACAAAATGATGGAGGCGACCCGGCTGCGCAACAAACTCAAGGAAGCGGGCGAGGACGTGCAATTGGCCTGCTACGCCCATGTGTACGAGGCCGACGAAGCGGCCTTCATCAGCATCGAAAAAGACAAGGTGGTTTCCGTTGCGCCGCCGCAGGATTTGCCGGAACTGGCGCAGGCCAATATCGAAAGATTGAAAACGCTGTTCGCGCAGGTGCGCGGCGGCGCTGCCATGCCCGCGCACGGCGTGGATGAAGCCTGTGCGTATTGCGAGATGCGCGGGTTGTGCCGGAAAGGAGAGTGGGCAAGTAGTGCGCCCCCCTTCCCAACCCTTCCCCCGGAGGGAGAAGGGCTTGACCTCCCTCTGGATGAAACAACTAGCCATTCGACTAGGCTGCCAAAGACCGCAGCCAAGTCGCCGGTTATCCCATCGGGGGAGGGACCGGGGGAGGGGGTGAGCCATGGATAACTGCATCGCACTCGATCCGCAAAACAGCGTCGTAGTCGAAGCCTGCGCGGGCAGCGGCAAGACCTGGCTGCTGGTGTCGCGTATCGTGCGCCTGTTGCTGGCCGGCGTGCAGCCCGGCGAGATTCTCGCCATCACTTTCACGCGCAAGGCCGCGCAGGAAATGCAGGCGCGGCTGCACGAGTGGCTGCATCTGCTCGCGGTGCAGGATGACGATGCCATGCGCGAATTTTTGCACGAACGCGCCCTCGATGACATCGACGCCGCGCTGCTGTCCCGTGCGCGCGGCCTGTACCGCGATGCGTTGCTGGCGCAACCGGCCATCACTATCAGCACCTTCCACGGCTGGTTCATGCAGATCATCGGGCGCGCGCCGCTGAACGCCGGTGTGCCGGTCGGCATGCAATTGCTGGAGCGCACTGCGGCCTTGCGCGACGAGGCGTGGCAGGCCTTTGCCGACAGCCTGCGCGTCGCGCCAGATGGCGAAACCGCGCAGTTCATGCAATGGCTATTCGCCGCATATGGCCTGCCCAGCACGCGCGCGTTGCTGGAGAATTTTGTGCATAAGCGCGCCGAATGGTGGGCGTATTCCGCAGCCCTCTCCCCCAGCCCCTCTCCCGCAAGCGGGAGAGGGGAGCGTGATGAAGTAGCATGGGCTGTAGAACAATTGCGCAACGAGCTTGAAGTGGATTTTGATGCCGACCCGATTGCCGATGCCTGCGCCGATGCATCGCTGCAAGCCGCCGTTTACGCTTTTGCGCAGGCGCTGGCGACCGGCACGGAGACGCAGTGCAACAACGCCGACAAGCTGCAAATTGCCTGGGAAGTGGCCGATCCCCACCAGCGCTTTGCTGCGTTGTCGCTCGCGCTATACACCCAGGCCGACGAGCCGCGCAGCTTCAAGCCGACCAAGAAACAGAATGCGGAAACTTTCCTGCTTGCGCGCGACACGTTGTTCGACAAGCTGCAAGCCGTGCGCGATGCCTTGACTGAGCTCGAAGCGTTGCGCATGAACCAGGCTGCGCTGCATTGCGGTGCAGCGCTGCTGGAGCATTATCAGGAGTTGAAGCTGCGCTCGCAGCAAATGGATTTCACCGATCTGGAATGGCAGGTGTGCCGCCTGCTCAACCGGAGCGATTGCGCCGAGTACATGCAATACAAACTGGACAGCCGCTACAAGCATGTGTTGCTGGACGAGTTTCAGGACACCAACCCGTTGCAGTGGCAGATATTGCAAGCGTGGTTTGGCGCAGCCGCCGCTGTGGATGCGCGCCCCACCGTGTTCGTGGTGGGCGACCCCAAACAATCCATCTACCGCTTCCGCCGCGCCGATGCGCGCCTGTTCGGCGTGGTTCGCGAGTTTCTGCAACACTCATTCGGCGCGCATTACCTCACGCAGAACGAGACGCGGCGCAACGCCCCGGCGGTGCTGGGCGCGGTGAACGGCGTATTCGCCTCATTGCCGGACGGCTTTGCGAATTTCGCGGAGCATATCGCCCATCACCAAGACTTGCCTGGCTACGTCGAGGTACTGCCGCTCAACAGAGGACAGAAGACAGAAGACAGAGGACAGAACGAGCAAATGCCCAGCGAGTTGCGCAACCCGCTCACCACCCCGCGTGAAGAAAAACAAAGCGGTGCGCACGAACTAGAGGCCGAAAAATTCGCTGCGCACATCGCCAATATCGTGGCGAACTGGAGCGTGCAGGATGGCGGCATACTGCGCCGCGCCGAGTACCGCGACATCATGGTGCTGGTGCGCAAGCGCACCCACCTGCGCGTGTACGAGCACGCCCTGCGCGTGCGCCACATCCCGTTCCTGACCTCGCGGCGCGGCGGCCTGCTCGACACGCTGGAAGCGGAGGACATCCAGGCGCTGCTGACTTTTCTGATAACGCCGTTCGCCGATCTGGAACTGGCGCAGGCGCTGCGCTCGCCGATATTTTCTTGCAGTGATGAAGATTTGATGTCGCTGGCGGAAATCCCCCCCAGCCCCCCTTTTGCAAAGGGGGAAGAGGATGCCGCTGATTTAGTCCCCCACTTTACAAAAGGGGGGCTAGGGGGGATTTGTAATTGGTGGTCGCGGCTGCAACGTGTTGTACAAAGCGGCACAGCTTCCGCCGAATTGCAACGCGCCCACCGCCTGTTGCACGGCTGGCTGCAATTCGCCGACAAGCTGCCGGTTCACGACCTGCTCGACCGCATTTATTTCGAGGGCGACCTGCTGCATCGCTACGCGGCGGTGCTGCCTGTTGAGTTGCATGAAACGGTGCGCGCAAACCTGCAAGCCTTCATGGAAATCGCGCTCAATGTGGATGCCGGGCGCTATCCCAGCCTGCCGCGCTTCCTCGCCGAACTGCGCGAATTGCGCGCGGCGGAAAACGAAGCGCCGGATGAAGGCAAGGTGGGCGAGGTCGGCAACGCGATGCGCATTTACACCGTACATGAAGCAAAAGGGCTGGAAGCGCCCATCGTGTGGCTGCTCGACGCCAACGATGCGCAACGCAAGGCCGACAGCTACGGCGTGTTGCTCGACTGGCAACCCAACGAGCCGCGCCCGGCGCATTTTTCCCTGTACAGCGACAAGCGCGGACGCGGCGCGAAACGCGCGCCTTACTTCGATGCGGACGAGGCTTATGCGCTACGCGAAGAAATGAATTTGCTGTACGTCGCCATGACGCGCGCCAAGCAGGCGTTGCTGGTGAGCGGCAACGGCGAACCGGCAGAGACATCCTGGTATGGAAGGATTGCGCAGGCTGTGGGGCAGGGCGGCAATCCCTTGCTGGCTGCGGCAGGCAGAGTCGCACCTGTGCAGGAAGAATCATTTGTGAAAATGGATGCGGCATTGCTGCGCCCGCTGCCAACCGGACAACATGCGCCACGCACCACGGTAGAACAGCGCCGTGGAATCCGGCTGCACGCGCTGCTGCAACACCTCGCAGAAAACTCCCCTCTCCCGATGCCCTCTCCTCAATCCTCTCCCGCAAGCGGGAGAGGAGGCGAACGAGAAAGGCAATTTACAATCCCGGCGGGAGAGGGGCAGGGGGAGATGGGCGATGTTCGAAGAACTGAACTCCAACAGCGCCTCGGCATACCATTCACCGAAATGGGCGCCCTTTGGCAGCAAGCGCAACACCTGCTCACCTCGCCGCAACTCGCGCGCTTCTTCGACCCGCAGCAATACCGCAACGCCTGCAACGAAATGCCTTACGTCAATGCTGCGGGTGAAATGAAGCGCATCGACCGGCTGGTGGAATTTGACGGCGAGGTGTGGGTGCTGGACTACAAGCTGGGCGACAGCGAAAATGTCGCACGTCACCGCGCTCAGATGGATGAATACCGTAGCGCGATGCGGGCCGTGTATGCGGGCAAGATGGTGCGCTGTGCGTTGCTGTTTGCGGATGGCGTGATAAGCGAAGTGGAGTAACGGATTTGTAGGGTTGTATGGTCATGGCATCATGTTACACTTCGCAAAAAGCAGGAGCCGAAAAAACAAAAAAAATAGATTTGCTGCATAATTGTTTGCCACCCGAAGTTAACTTTCAATAAAGGAGACTGCAATGGAACATACCCTGCCCGCATTACCCTACGCGATGGACGCGCTGCAACCGCACATGTCCAAAGAGACCTTCGAATACCACTACGCCAAGCACCATCAGGCCTATGTCACCAATCTCAACAACCTGATCAAGGGCACCGAATACGAAAACCTTGGGCTGGAAGCCATCATCAAGAAGGCTCCCGCTGGTGGCATCTACAACAATTCCGCGCAGGTATGGAACCATACTTTTTTCTGGAACTGCATGAAGCCGAATGGCGGCGGCGCACCCACCGGCGCGCTGGCGGATACGATCAGCAAGAAGTGGGGCAGCCTCGACGACTTCAAAAAAGCCTTCCAGGCTTCCGCCGTGGGCAACTTCGGTTCCGGCTGGACCTGGCTGGTGAAAAAGGCCGACGGCAGTTTGGATATCGTCAACATGGGCGCAGCCGGTACGCCGCTGACCACCGGCGACAAGGCTTTGTTATGTGTGGACGTGTGGGAGCACGCCTATTACATCGACTACCGCAACCTGCGCCCCAAGTATGTCGAGACCTTCCTCAATAATCTGGTGAACTGGGATTGCGTGGCGACGAATTTTGCTTAGGGAAGCGGAAATTACCGATAAATCCAAGCCGGAGGAGTCGGAATTACTCACAAGTCAGTATTTATCCCGGATAATCCATTAGTGCCAAATACCTATGTGGGAGCGGCTTCAGCCGCGAAACCGTGGTTGACTTGGACATCTCGCAAGAGTTGTCCAGTTTTGTGGCCACAACGACCGGCGTGAACGGGTCGCCCACGCTGTTGAAGCGCACCGTGAATTCCAAGCTTTCCATCAAGCCGGGCGAGGTGGTGATCTTTGCCGGGTTGAACGAAAAAAAGAATGATGAAACCGATTAAAAAGCCCTCCTGAGAGGGCTTTAGTTTCTCTGGTTATTAGTTTAT
>JACREB010000031.1 GCA_016218475.1 Nitrosomonadales bacterium
ATATCTGAATTTTTAGAGGCTCCCTTAATACCATCACGCCGCACGCCTGTCAGGCAATTTCATATCAACCACGATCTCGGCATAGGGCGCGAAAACCAGACCGTTCTCGTCTTTCTCAATCGCCATCCATTCGATCAGGCGCTCGCAGTCGTTGTACACATTCTTGTAGTCTCGCTTGAGCTGGCGTGACAATTCCGCAATCGTCATCGCGCCGCCTTCGCGTAGCGTGCCAATCAATTCCCAGCGCTTTGGGGTAAAGACGGAGAACAGTTCGCCGACATCGTCGAAGCCGACGCCGAAATAAGGTTGTGCGCGCTTGCCTTGTTTTGCGGCTTTCATCGCGGCGCTGGCACGCGCAAGGCTGGCTTTCATGGGTTCGCCCGCAGTCAGATGTAGCACGGCATTATCGGTTTTCATTTTGCAGCCTCCTTTACGTCTTGCCAGAAATCTTCGAGCAGTTGGGTTTCATCCATAAATGTGTAAGGCATCTCGGTTTTGCCTATATGCCTGTGGTCGCCTTTGCCGCGCTCGTTGTCATAACCGGCCATCCGTTTGCCGTCTCGCACAAATACCAGCCGGTATTTGAATGGGTGCTCAGATGGCGGAACAGGGTCGGGCACTCGCCAGACAACAATTTCGATGATGCCGCCTGCATAGGTTCGCTTCTCGCGATACAGCAGCTTGGCGGTCGTTTTCATGGTTGAATTATGGAGGCTGCTTATCTATGGTGTCAAGAACCATATGCAGATGGGTCCGGGTTGTGCCCCGCTTCCCTCTCCTCAATCCTCTGGTGAAACAACTAGCCATTCGACTAAGCCGTCGGAGAACGACGGCTAGTCGCTGGTTATCCCGCGAGCGGGAGAGGAGGCGAACGTATCGCTGCGCGAACTTTAGTTTAACGATGCACTTCCGCGTCCAGCCCTTCGAGCACCATCTCCGCCGCGCGCAGGACGGCGCGCGCCTTGTTCTGCGTCTCGGTCCATTCGCTGTCAGGCACCGAATCGGCGACGATGCCCGCGCCCGCCTGCACGTACAGCATGTTGTCTTTTACCACGGCGGTGCGCAACGCGATGGCCAGATCCATGTCGCCGTTGAAGCCGAGATAGCCGACTGCACCCGCATAGATGCCGCGCTTGGTCGGTTCCAGTTCGTCGATGATCTCCATCGCGCGCACTTTCGCCGCGCCGCTGACCGTTCCGGCGGGGAAGGTGGCTTTGAGCACGTCCATCGCGGAGAGGCCTGGCTTGAGCGTGGCCTCGACGTTGGAGACGATGTGCATCACGTGCGAGTAGCGTTCGATGATCATCTTCTCGGTGAGTTTCACCGTGCCGTTCTGCGCGACGCGACCGATGTCGTTGCGCCCCAGGTCGATCAGCATCAGGTGTTCGGCCAGTTCCTTCGGGTCGGCCAGCAACTCTTTGGCGAGTTCGGCATCCTGCTGCTGCGTCTTGCCGCGCGGACGCGTCCCGGCGATGGGGCGCACCGTGACCGTGGCGCCCGAGAGGCGCGACTCCGACACGGTGGGGCGTAGCCCGCTGGTGCGGGAGGAGTCGCTATGCGGCTGGCTCTGAGAACTGTCAGCTTCGCCAGTGTTGTGTTCCAGCCGCACCAGAATTTCCGGCGACGCGCCGACCACATGGTGATCACCCATATCGTAATAGAACATGTACGGCGACGGGTTGACGCTGCGCAACGCGCGGTACAGCGACAGCGGCGATGCGGGAAACGGCTGCGCCATGCGCTGCGACAGCACCACCTGCATGATGTCGCCGTCGAAAATGTATTGCTTGGCTTTGACCACGGCATCCTTGAAAGCGGTCTCGCCGAATTCGGATTTTGCCTCGCCGCCGTGCGTCGCGGGTGCATGAGGGATATTCACCGGCAGGCGCAACATGCCGACCAGTTCGCGCAGCCGCGCGCTTGCCAGCGCATAAGCATCATCCTGCGCCGGATTGGCATAAACGATGAGCGTGAGCTTGCCGCTGAGGTTGTCCACCACCGCCAGTTGCTCGGTGAGCATCAGCAGGATATCGGGAGTGGCTATTGTGTCCGGTTTTTGTGTTTTGGCCAGACGCGGCTCGATGTAGCGGATCGTGTCGTAGCCGAAATAGCCCGCCAGCCCGCCGCAGAAGCGCGGCAGTCCGGGCAGCGCCGCGACCTTGAAACGTGCATGGTATTCGCGGATGAAATCCAGCGGATTATCTACCTCGTGGGTGGTTTCGACATCATTGTGCGTCAGTGTGACTTGCTTGCCGCGCACCGTGATGCGCATGTCGGCGGGCAGGCCGATGAACGAATAGCGCCCGAAGCGTTCGCCGCCCTGCACCGATTCCAGCAGGTAGGAATACGGGCAATTGGCGAGCTTGAGGTACAGCGACAGCGGCGTGTCCAGGTCGGCGAAAGTTTCCGCAACCAGCGGGATGCGGTTATAGCCTTGCTGCGCGAGCGCATTGAATTCCTGTTCGGTGATCGGGTGCAACATTGAAAAACCTCCGGTGTTTGGTAGGTCGGGTTACGCTGCGCTAACCCGACCTACAATTTTTCAGAGGCAGGAGGTTGTCCGGTTTCATGTTCAAGCGCGTTTGATGAGCGGCAATGCGGCGGGCAGGTCGGCGATTTCCGCGTCCAGATCCAAGCTGCTCACCGGCTCGCCGTGGTTGTAGCCGTAAGGCACACAGAACACCGGGCAACCGGCGGCGCGCGCCGCGAGAGTGTCGTTGGGCGAATCGCCGATCAGCAGCAATTGTTCAACAGGCGCGTAATCCATTTCGCGCAACATGCGGTTGGCCGCCTCCGCCAGTTGCGGCGCGGAGTGCAGCAGCGTGCCATCGAGATCGACGACGATGGCGCGTACGCTGATTGGCGTAGAAAATCTTCTGAGGGTCGCAGCTTGTTGCATGGCTGTGCTGTTAGTGGTCGGCCTTCTTTTCGGCTTCGCCTTTACCGGGCTTGGCCGCGGCGGCAGCAGTTGGTTTTTCACCCTTGGCTACAGCCGTTTTTTCAACCGCTTTTTCAGCCGCAGCCTTGCCTTCGCTTTCAACGGCGACGGGCGCGCTGTGCGCTGTCATTTCTTTAATGCCAGTACCGTGTTTTTTGCCCATGCTGGGGTCGATCACCTCATCTTCGATATCCCTTTCTGCCGCTTTCCAACCCTTCAATATGGCGGTCGGGCTTTGCGTCTCATTCTCTTTCATGCAATTTTCCGGCGCTTTTTGCGACACGCGGCAGGCGTAGCCTATCGCTTCGGCATCATTATTTTTTTGATCTCCCGCACCGGTTATCATGTCGCACCCAACCAGTACGAGCGCGGTTATCGGAAGTATTGATCGGTTGGCAAATTGGCGGAATTTCATGATTTTTATACCTTGGCGAGTTCTGCGCGCAGTCCTGCAATCACGCTGTCATAACGATGGGGGTCGCTGTCTTTACCGGCGCCGAACACGGCAGAACCGGCCACGAAGGTGTCCGCGCCTGCCGCAGCCGCTTCGCGGATGTTTGCGGCGCCCACGCCGCCATCGATCTCCAGGCGGATCGGCAGGCCTGTTGCGGCGATCATCTTGCTTACCTTGCGCGCCTTGTCCAGCACATGCGGGATGAATTTCTGCCCGGCGAAACCGGGGTTCACCGACATCAGCAGCACCATGTCCAGCTTGGGCAGCGTGTACTCCAGCGCATCCAGCGGCGTGGCGGGATTGAACACCAGACCGGCCTTGCAGCCATTTTCCTTGATCAGGCCGATGGTGCGGTCGATGTGCTCGGATGCCTCGGGGTGAAAAGTGATGTAAGTCGCGCCCGCCTTGGCAAAATCGGGAATGATGCGATCCGCCGGCTTGACCATCAGATGCACATCAATCGGAGCGGTCACACCATGCTTGCGCAAGGCTTCGCACACCAGCGGGCCGATGGTCAGATTCGGCACATAATGATTGTCCATCACGTCGAAATGCACGATGTCCGCCCCGGAAGCGAGAACGTTATCGACCTCCTCGCCCAGTTTGGCAAAGTCGGCGGAGAGAATGCTCGGGGCGATCAGATACATGACATGACCCTTCAATCAAATTCGAACGCAAGGCGCGTATTCTAACCTGAATACTTCAGGGTTTGGCGGGTGGTGGAGACGAGGAGGATCGAACTCCCGACCTTCGCATTGCGAACGCGACGCTCTCCCGGCTGAGCTACGTCCCCCTTAGCAACCGGATGCTAAACAGAAATTTGCCTTTTGGGAAGCGGCAATCCGCCCGTGTGGCAATGCTACGCAGCCGTTTTTGTATCTTCATTCCACGGCGCGACCTTCAGCAGCAGCAACATCCCGGGTATCGCCAGCACCGCGCACAGCAGGAAGAAGCCGCTCCAGCCCATAGCCTCGACCAGCCAGCCGGTGGCCGCGTTGGCAAAGGTGCGCGGCACGGCCATCAGGCTGGTGAACAGCGCGAACTGGGTGGCGGTGTAGGCCGGGTGGGTAGTGCGGGCGATGAAGGCGACGAAGGCGACGGTGCCCAGCCCGACGCCCAGCGCTTCGAGGCCGATCACGATGGCGAGCTGGGTGAGTTCCACGGCGGTGATTTCGGCATGATGCCCCACCGATGCCAGCCAAGCGAAGCCGAAGATCGAGACTACCTGCACCACGCCGAACAGCCACAACGCCCGGTTGATGCCGATCTTTACCATCCACAGGCCACCCAATAATCCGCCGATCACGGCGGGCCACAGCCCGGCGTTCTTGGCGATCAGCCCGATCTGGGTCTTGCTGAAACCCATGTCGAGATAGAACGGCGTGGCTAGCGCGGTACACATGCTGTCGCCGAGCTTGTAAAAAAACAGGAATGCCAGGATCAGCAACGCGCTGCCCCAGCCCTGCCGCGTGATAAATTCGTGGAACGGTTCGACCACCGCTTCGCGCAACGTCTTGGGCGGCGCGGCACGGTGCGGCTCCTGCACCAGCAGCGTCATTATTACGCCGGGCAGCATGAACAGCGCGGTGACGACGAACACCGTGCTCCACGGCAGGAAATCGGCAAGCACCAGCGACAGCGAGCCAGGCACCAGACCGGCGATACGGTAGGCGTTCACATGCACCGCGTTGCCCAGCCCCAGTTCGGCATCGCTCAACAACTCGCGGCGATAGGCATCCAGCACGATGTCCTGCGTGGCGCTGAGAAAAGCGAGCAGCGTGGCGATCCAGGCGATGACATGCAGATCGCTTTGTGGCGAGAATGCGCCCATCGAGGCGATCACCGCCAGCAAGCCGATCTGGGTGATCAGCATCCAGCCGCGCCGCCGTCCGAGTATCGGCACAACATAGCGATCGAGCAGCGGCGACCACAGGAATTTCCAGGTGTATGGGAACTGGATCAGCGCGAACAGGCCGATGGTCTTGAGATCGACATTTTCGCTGCGCAGCCATGCGGGAACGAGGTTGAACAGCAGATACAACGGCAGGCCGGAAGCGAAGCCGGTGAACACGCAGATCAGCATGCGGCGGGTGAAGAGTTGTTGCCAGACGGTCATAAAGCCCCACGCACAACTACTGCGCTTGGTGATACTGCGTCAAAATGCTGCTCAAAATCCTCATGTATACCCACATACACTCCGGTTTTTCGCCGCATTTTTCCTTGTCTGACCTGCGCTCGTAACGTTGTGCGTGGGGCTTTCACGTTCATTAAATTTATATCCCACGCCGGAACCGGTACACCGCCGTGCTGCCCAGCAGGTTCGGCAGCAGGCTTACCTCGCGCTCGCCCGTCATCACGCGGCGCTCCATCACAGACACGTTATGTTTGCGGCAAAAATTTTCGAAGTCGCGCAGCGTACACAAGTGTACGTTCGGCGTGTCGTACCACTGGAAGGGCAGTTCGCGCGATACCGGCATGTAGCCGAGCAGCACGCGGAGGCGATTCCTCCAGTAGCCGAAATTGGGGAAGCTGACGATGCCCTCGCGCCCGACGCGCAGCATTTCCCGGATCAGCGCCTCGGTGTGGCGCGTGGCTTGCAGCGTCTGTGACAGGATCACGAAGTCGAACGAATTGTCCTCGAAATCGGACAGGCCGGATTCCAGGTCGTTCTGGATCACGTTCATGCCATTGACGATGCACGACACGATGTCGATGTCGCTGATCTCCACGCCGTAGCCGCGCACCGCGCGCGTTTCCCTGAGGTAGCGCAGCAGGCTGCCGTCGCCGCAGCCGAGGTCGAGCACCGACGCGCCATTGGGTATCCACGCGGCAATGGCGGCGAAATCGGGACGCTCGGCGGCGGACGTGGTCATGTACTGGCGCATGCTCATGATGAAAGCTCCTCGGCGACATTGTCGAGATAGGCGCGCACCACGTCGAAGTAGTGCGGCTCCTCCATCAGGAAGGAATCATGCCCGTGCGTCGAGGTGATTTCCGCATAGCTGACGTTGCGCCGGTTGTGCAACAATGGCCTCACGATTTCGCGCGCGCGTTCGGGCGAAAAACGCCAGTCGGTGGTGAACGAGATCACCAGAAAACCTGCTTTTGCGCGCGCGAACGCCCGGTTCAGGTCGCCGCCGAAATCGTGCGCCGGGTCGAAATAATCCAGCGCCTTGGTCATCAGCAGATAGGTGTTGGCATCGAAGCTGGAAGCGAATTTGTCGCCTTGGTGGCGCAAATAGGATTCGATCTCGAACTCGATTTCGTAGCCGTAATTGAATTGCCCGTCGCGCAACTCGCGCCCGAATTTGTCCGCCATCGCATCGTCGGACAGGTCAGTGATATGCCCCAGCATGCGCGCCAGCCTCAAGCCGTGCGTCGGCACCGCGTTATGCCGGTAAAAATTTCCGCCGTGAAAATTCGGGTCGTTCAATATCGCGCTGCGCGCCACGTCGTTAAAGGCGATGTTCTGCGCGGTGAGGTGCGGTGCGGCGGCAATGGCCAACACATTGCGCACACGGTCGGGCAAAGCCAGCGACCATTGCAACGCCTGCATCCCGCCCAGGCTGCCGCCGATCACCGCCGCAAACTGCCGGATGCCGAGCAGGTCGGCAAGGCGCGCCTGCGATTCCACCCAGTCTTCCACCGTGATGACCGGAAAATTTGCGCCGTAGGGGTGACTTGTCTCGGGGTCGATGGAAGAAGGCCCGGTCGAACCGTGGCAGCCGCCGAGATTGTTCACTCCGATCACGAAAAATTTATCGGTGTTGATCGGCTTGCCGGGGCCGATCATGTTGTCCCACCAGCCGATATTTTCGGCATCGTCCGCGTAATAGCCAGCGACATGGTGATTCCCGGACAGCGCGTGGCAAACCAGGATCGCGTTGGATTTTTCGGCATTCAGCTTGCCGTATGTCTCGTACACCAGCTCGTAGCGCGGCAGCACCGCGCCGCTGCGGAAAACCAGCGGGGTGTCGAATTGCGCGCGTTTCGCGCTGACGATGCCGATGCTATTTGATGCGTTCAAGATTACTCCAAAAACAAAACCCGCTCAGCTTTCGCTAAAACGGGTTTGAAGTCGCTTTAGCTGGTATGTTTTGAGTGCCCCGCAAGCTGATGTCAAATCGGCACTGATGAAACAACTGGCCATTCGACTAAACGAGCAAACAACACTACGTTAAGTCGCTGGTCATGACGCATAGTTTCCGCGTTTTATGAATTGCTGTCAATCTTCTTAGTGTGCTTTGAATCCGCGTGGGCACAACGGCGTGCCCACCCTACGCGTTGAGCCGACCCAGCAGGTCGCGGATTTTCAGCGGGTCATCGGCGCGCAAAATCTTCTGCGTGATGGCGGCAATTTCCGGCAGGCTGGTGGTGAGCACGCGCTGTTTGACGCTCGGCACTTGCGCCGAGAACATCGAGAGCTGGCGCAGCCCAAAGCCGAGCAACAGCCTTGTGTAGGCGAGCTCACCGGCCATTTCACCGCACACCGAAATCGGCACGCCGAGTTTGTTCGAGATGCCGATGACGTGCGACAGCAAGTGCAGCACGGCGGGGTGCAGCGGGTCATAGAGATGTGCGACTTCCTCGTCGGTGCGGTCGATCGCCAGCGTATATTGAATCAAATCGTTGGTGCCGATGGATAGGAAGTCCAGTTTTTTTGCAAACACTTCGATGGACAATGCGGCAGCGGGGATCTCGATCATGCCGCCGATCTCGACATCGCGTTTGTACGGGATGCCGTCGATATCCAGGCTGTATTTTGTTGCCTCGATGAATAGCAGCGTCTGGTTCAGTTCGGAGACGCCGGACAGCATCGGGATCAGTATTTTGATGTTGCCATAATTCGTGGCGCGCAGCAGCGCGCGCAACTGGGTGCGGAACAGCACCGGCTCTGCCAGGCACAGGCGGATCGCGCGCAGCCCCAGCGCCGGGTTATTGGCAACGCGCTCGACCCCCTTTATCTGCTTGTCCGCCCCGAGGTCGAAAGTGCGAATAACAACCGGCTGCCCTTCCATACCGGCTGCCGCCGCACGATAAGCCTCGAACTGTTCCTCTTCATCCGGCAACTCGTCGCGGTTGAGAAACAGGAATTCGCTGCGGAACAGGCCGATGCCGGTCGCGCCGTTCTCCTTCACCTCGGCGATGTCTCCCGGCTTCTCTATGTTGGCGTGCAATTCGATGATGCTGCCGTCCAGAGTGCTGGCGCGCGCGGTGCGCAGCCGTTTGAGCTTCTTGCGCTCCAGTTCCCACGCGCTCTGGCGCAGCTTGTATTCGGCGAGTATCGACTTGTCCGGGTTGACGATCAGCACGCCCTGTTCGCCGTCCAGGATCAGCAGGTCGTCTTCGAGAACCAGTTCACGGGCATTGTGCAAACCTACCACGCACGGCGTGTTCAGGCCGCGCGCGACTATCGCGGTGTGTGAGGTCGCGCCGCCGACATCGGTAATGAATGCGGCATATTGATGCGGTTTGAACTGGATCAGGTCGGCGGGGCTCAAGTCATGCGCCACCAGTATCGTCTCGATATCGTGGCGGGTTGGCGGCTGGTGGCCGGGGTGGCCGATAAGCCGCTTGAGCAGCCGCTCGGCGACCTGCTTCACGTCGGTTTGCCGCTCGCGCAGGTAAGGGTCTTCAAACTCTTCAAATTGCGCAACCAGGGTTTCCGTCTGCACCTTGAGCGCCCATTCGGCATTGCAATGCTCGCTGGCGATCATCTCGCGCGGCGCGGCGCTCAGCAGCGGATCGTCCAGAATCATCTGGTGCAATTCGAGGAAGGCGTCGAACTCGGCGGCGGCGTGGGCCGGGCGGTTGCCGCGCAGGCTGGAAAACTCCTTGCGCGTGGCCTGCAACGCCGCATCGAAGCGCGCAATCTCCTCATCGATAAATTGCCTGGGCAAAATATAGTGCGCCACCTCCAGCGAGGTATGCGAAACGAGGTGCGCATGGCCGATGGCGATGCCGCTGGAGACAGCGATGCCGTGCAGCGTGAAACTCATTCGTCTTCTCCGAAGCAGTCGTTGACAAGGTTCATGATGGCCTGCATCGCATCGGTTTCGTCTTCGCCGTCCGTCTCGATGCCGATGGTAGCACCCTTGGCGGCAGCCAGCATCATCACGCCCATGATGCTTTTCGCATTCACGCGGCGGTTGTTGCGCGACAGCATCACTTCGCATTTGAAACCGGAAGCAAGCCGCGTGAGCTTGGCCGAAGCACGCGCGTGCAGGCCGAGTTGATTGATGATTGTTATGTCTTGTTGCAGCATCACTAATGGCTCGCATTCATGTAAACGATACATTCGCGACCACCCTCGACGGCAATTTGCGCCAGTTCCGGCAATGTCTTGCCGGGGCTGCACGCCACGCGCAGCAGCATCGGCAAGTTTATGCCCGCCACGCCAATCACGTGCTCGGCATGGCACAATTGCCGCGCGATGTTGCTCGGCGTGGCGCCGAATATATCCGCCAGAATCAGGACGCCGCCGCCGGTATCCAGTTGCTTGATAAGCGTCTGTCCTTCGACCAGTTTCTGCTGCGGATCGTCGCCGGTCAATACCGTCATTACCTTGAGATTGCGCGGCGCTTCGCCCAGCACATGCCTGACGCAATCGAGAAAACTGTCTCCAAGCCCGTTATGTGTGACCAACAATATCCCGACCATCCAGACCCCCATCAATAAATCTGCCGGTTTTGCGGCAGCACTTCTACGTGCAGGTTTTTATCCGCGAATTCTAGCCGTTTCTGCAATGCTGCTGTGAGATGGATATTGCCCATGCCATCCACCGGCGTGCCGGCCACATAGCCTTGCTCCTGATACAGCGGTTCTTTACCGCACACCAGAAGACAGATGGTTGTCCGCTGCGCGGCGCAGCCGCGACAAGACCTCTGCCATCTGTCTTCTATCCTCTGTCTTCTGTTTCCAGCGAGGCGGCGAGCAGCGCCAGCCGCGCCACCACGCCGTATGCGTAGAAGCGGTTCGGCGTATCGTCCGGCGCGCAATCCGGGTTGGGCAGGGTGCAGCATGACTCGAACGCCAGCGGCTCAAACGACATCCCCGGCGCGTTGAGGTTCTCGTCCACGCCGCGTTCGGTATGCACGCGATAAAAACCGCCGACCACGTAATGATCGACCATGTATACCACCGGCTCGGCCACCGCGTCGTTGATATGTTCGAAGGTGTAAATGCCTTCCTGTATCAGCACATCGGAAACTTGCTGCCCCTCCTTGACCACCGCCATTTTGTTGCGCTGTTTGCGGTTCAGCCCGGTGATTTCGCTGGCATCTTTAACCGTCATGATGCCCATGCCATAGGTGCCCGCATCGGCTTTGACGATGACGAACGGATCGTGTTTCACGCCATACTCGGCATATTTCGCGCGTATCTTTTGCAGCACCCTATCCACCTGCGTTGCGAGGCATTTTTCGCCGACGCGCTCCTGAAAATTGACCTGGTGGCAAACCGCGAAATAGGGGTTGATCAGCCACGGGTCGATGCCGAGCAGTTTGGCAAACTCCCCGGCCACGCGGTCGTAAGCGGTGAAATGCTGCGACTTGCGCCGCGTATACCAGCCGGCCGAAAGAGGCGGGTAAACTTCCTGTTCGAGATTTTTCAGGACATCCGGCACGCCTGCAGACAGATCGTTGTTGAGCAACACCACGCACGGGTCGAAACCCGTCCCCGATTCATGTTCCTCCAGCACCAGACGCCTGCCGCGCCGCGCCAGCGGCTCCAGCGTCAACGTGTCGCCACCGGGCAATCGGATCGGCGTGGGCGCAGCGATCTCCGGCAACAGGCTACCGACGCGGACACGCATCCCGGCCTGCTTGAGAATAGCGACAAGCTGCGCAACATTTTGCAGGTAGAACATATTGCGCGTGTGATTTTCCGGTATCAGCAGCACGCCGCGCGCCTTGGGGCAGATTTTTTCCACCGCGCTCTGCATCGCCTGCACGCACAGCGGCAGAAAATCGGGGTTGAGATTGTTGAAGCCGCCCGGAAACAGATTGGTATCCACCGGCGCCAGCTTGAAACCGCTGTTGCGCAAATCCACAGAGGCGTAGAACGGCACGGCATGCTCCAGCCATTGCGTGCGGAACCAATGCTCGATGGTCGGCATGGCATTCAGGAAGCGCCGCTCCAGATCGAGCAGCGGGCCGGTCAGCGCGGTAGTGAGATGAGGGACCATGAGACTCTGCAAAGTAGTTAACTCGGCACATTCTAGCCGATAGCTTTGCCCTGCGGATAAATTAGCACAGTGTTTTGCGCAGTCGGTCTGGAATGCCATGCTGGACTACATCCGCAGGCTCAACGAAGACAAATTTATAACCGGCGTACACCTGGTCAGCCACCAGGTACAGCAGGCCGACCCGCAACGCCCGGTGAGGTTTGCGCTGTCATGCACCTGGCCGACAAC
>JACREB010000030.1 GCA_016218475.1 Nitrosomonadales bacterium
ATCACCGCCGAAGTCGATGCCTGGCAGTTGCGCCGTAACACGGAGCAACGTGGCATCGAGTGGAAGTTCACCCGGCAGGATGCGGATACAAAAATGGCTCGGCATTATGTTTCGTAATTAATGGGTTTATATACTAGCCATTCGGCCAGGCTATCAAAAGACGATAGCCAAGTCGCTGGTTATAACTCCCCCTTAATCAGGGGGAGAACTGAGCCGCTCCTCCCCTGACAAGGGGATGCCGGGAAGGGTTTGTGGCCTAATGGCAACACACTGTTGGCGCCGATTTCCTTCAAGTCCGACAGGCTGCTAGAACAAGCAATCATCTACATGCGCGTCCGATCTGTTCGTAGTTTCAGCGGCTTTAGCCATTGAATCGTCCAAAGGCACGATAAATTTCTCCACGAGTCTGTCTAAATCGCCGGACGCTTCCGCTACCCGCATAATTTCCTTGGAAGTGTTTAATGAAGTAAAAGTAGTTTGATCGGCAGCCTGGCTGATGTTGATAACAGTCGCATTAATTTTATTCACAGACAAGCTCTGCTCCTCAAGCGAACCGGCTATTCGCTCATTCACTTCATGTATCGTGCCGGTGGACAGGATGATTTGCTCCAGAGAAGCATTGGTTCTATTGATTTGTACGACGCTGTCATCCGCCTGGTTGCGCCCATTCTCCATGACGATCGTCGCATTCCTTACACCGGTTTGCAGGGATTCTATTTTCTCCCGAATCGCCAGTGTCGCTTCCTGGGTACGCTGCGCGAGTTTGCGAACTTCATCTGCGACCACCGCAAACCCTCTGCCCTGCTCGCCCGCACGGGCAGCCTCGATAGCCGCGTTGAGCGCCAGCAGGTTGGTCTGGTTGGCTATGCCCGCGATTAGCTGCGTCACATTGCAAATGTCATCGCTTTCATTCTTCAACGTCTGGAATGCCTCGGTCGCGGCCTTCGCACCATCGGCCAGCGTATGGATCGTAGCTATGGTTTGCAATACGACCTGTTTTGCGCCGTTGGCCTGCTCCGTGATGGCTTCGGCCAGGGAAACCGCGCTTCTCGAACCCACTACCGATTCGCCCAAGGATTTTGTAATCTGCCGCACAAGCTCACAAGCTTCCGTTGTTTCATCCTTTTGCGCTTTAACACCTTCAATGGTCAAGTTGGCAACCATGGCCATGCTCTTCACCATGCCGGTAAGGCTCTTCGCGGAAAATTTTACATGGCCGATCAGGCTCCCCAGCTCGTTATTTATCGAGGCGGTCAATTTCAGGATCGTGCCGATTTCATCGTTGCTGCAAGCTTGTATCTGCCCGGTAAAATCACCCTTGCTCAATGTCACCATCAAGTCGCGCAACTCGCTCACCGAGCGATTGATCTCATGAATGATGGAATATCCCAATGCGCCGCCCGATGCCAAAAGAAGCAGGATTATCGCGATGGAAACCATACTCATGGTTTTGGAAATCGCAACCGATTGCCGGTGCAGATATTCCGCATCGCGCGTTTCCATCTCGATTAGCGCGTTCATCGCTTCATTTAGCGGAGCGTTCAGCGGTGCAATCTGCTCGAATTGTATCCGCTTGACCTCGGCAAGGTTATTGGCGCGCATCGCGGCTACTGCCGGCTTGATGCCCTCTTCGACAAAGCGGCTGCGCGCTTCAATAAATTTAGCGGCCAGGATTTTATCTTCCTCGTCTGTCAGGGAAGTCATGAAGACTTCCCATTGCTTGTCGATCAGCGCTTTGTTTTTTGATAATTCCTGAATATTTTTTTCCATGTCGCCGGGCGAAACAACCGCATTCGAGATGATGAGCCGGTTGCTCAAATTAGCCTTGACGATGGCGTTCAATTGCGTGATGGGAATCAACTTGTTGTTATATGACGAATCCAGCGCGTTATTGGCCTTGTCGTTAGCGTACATACCCGCCGCGCCAACCATCACAAACCCCGCCAGCAGGAAGAGCAGCAGGACCGTCAACCGGGTACTGATTTTCATGTTGTTCAGCATTGTCTACATCTCCTCGTTAACGCTTCGTGGATTTACCCCGCAGTTAAATTTTATTCCAGCAAAACCAGCCATGAAGTGGCATAAATCGTTAAATATTTTTCATCAGGATACGTCTCATATAAAAATCGGTAACTGCTCAGCACCCCGGAAAAAACCGCTCTATTCGTGGCTTTATCCTAAGCCGGACGAGCCGGAACCAGAAAAGTGCCGCGTGGGAGCGACCTCCAGAGCCTAAAGTTCTGCCATTGTTTGCCGATATTCATCATGTACATGCTGTACATGATGGATATTCCGGGCATTCAGGAAAAAATTAAAGGGACATCTGATTATGAGCACAAGATTTATGATCGACACGCACCAGTATCATTCCTCGCACACGCAATCCTTGCACACGCTGTTCTTCCGGGATAACGACGAGATAACGCTGGCAGAGTTTTATGCTGCCTTTTTCCGGCGGTTAAGGGGGATGCAATGAAAGACACGGCTAACATCGCGGGAAAAATGTTGCTATCCTTCTGTTTGGACAAATGCGTGTTTCCCAGAATCAGCGACGAGGAGTGGGAGGCTCTGGGTGTAAGCCCGTCCAGGGCCAGAGAAGAGGAAAAACAGGCAGACGCGGAGCGATCCATCCAGCGCTCCAGTTCGTTTACCTGATTCTTCCGCCGCCCGCCGCATCCGGCAAAACCACACACCGTATTTCAATGGATTATGCCGCTCCTGCAATCCCATCATCGGCATGAGCCGTTTCTTCCGAATCGGAAAGCTCGCGCATACAGGCTTTAGCGATTACAGCCGACCCAAATAGTTCATCAGAGAAATTCGCCTGCCCTCCAATTGCAGCATTGTCTTTGTGGGAGCGGCTAAAGCCGCGACAGATCGCGCAGGGGATGACAGGGCAATCGCGGCTGAAGCCGCTCCCACACAGGTATTGGCACTAATGTATTATCCGGGATCAAGCGAGCATGGCCCGATCTATAAACCGCTGAGCGCCTTGATATGAGCCAGCACGCTCCGCCCCAGCGCGGGCAATTCATAACCGCCTTCCAGAGCCGATACGATGCGGCCATGCGCGTATTTTCCGGCAACCTGTTTTAACGCCTCCGTCACCCACGCATAATCAGGTTCGATCAGCCCGAGCATCGCCATGTCGTCGTCGCGGTGCGCGTCGAATCCCGCCGAAATCAGCAACAACTCGGGCTGGAAGCGTTCCAGCGCGGGCAGCCAGTGCCGCGTGACGGCGGCGCGGAATTCTTCGCCGCCGCTTCCTGCGGCAAGCGGCACGTTGATGATATGGTCGTTGCCGCTGCCGGCTCCGCAATAGGGATAAAACGGGTGCTGAAAGGTGGAGCACAACATCACGCGCGGTTCATCGTGAAAAATATTTTCCGTGCCGTTGCCGTGATGCACGTCGAAATCCGCGATCGCGACTCTCCGCAAACCATGCTGCGCCAGCGCGTGCGCCGCGCCGACCGCGACGTTATTGAAAATGCAGAAGCCCATCGCGCGCTCTCTCTCGGCATGATGGCCGGGTGGGCGAATGTTGCAAAAAGCATTCTCTGCCTTGCCTGTCATGACCAGATCGACACCCAGCACCGCGGCACCGGCGGCACGCAGCGCAGCTTGATAGCTGAACGTGTTCATCGCCGTGTCTCCGTCAAGCTGCACGATACCGTGCTGCGGCACGCTGGACTCTATTAGATCGATGTAGCTCTCTTCATGCACGCGCAACAACTGCTCGCGCGTCGCTTCCGGCGCTTCATGGCGCTGCAAATAATCCAGCAGCCCGGATGCGATCAATTGATCCTCGATGGCATGGATGCGCGCCGGAGATTCCGGGTGGTGTGTACCCATGTCGTGCTTGAGACAAAGCGGGTGGCTGATGTAGGCGGTTTGCATATTTAAGCGGCAGTAATTGAAAAATTTGTGGGCCGTTCGTGGTGAGCCTGTCGAACCACAAAGCCCTTCGACAGGCTCAGGGCGAACGGCTCACAATTTATTGGCCGACTCTATAATGCGGCGGCAATGGCACAATGCTATCATACCCAACATCTCCATCCTCTGAGGCAAGATGTCATGGGCAAGCACTACCTCAACACCCTGTTCGCTCCCAAATCGGTCGCAGTTTTCGGCGCAAGCGACCGCCCGGATTCCGTCGGCCAGATCGTGTTCCAGAACATGCTGGAAAGCGGCTTTCAGGGCGCGCTGTATCCGATCAACTCAAAAAATCCGGAAGTGCAAGGCAAGCGCGCTTACGCCCGCATCTCCGACATCAACGAGCCGGTGGAACTCGCGGTGATCGCCACGCCGCCGCGCAGCGTGCCGGGCATCATCGAAGAGTGCGGCGTCCACGGCGTGAAAGCGGCGGTCATCATCACCGCCGGATTCGGCGAAACCGGCGCGGCAGGCGCGGCGCTGGAAAAGGAGTTGCTGGAGGCCGCGCGCCGCTACAAAATCCGCCTGGTCGGCCCGAATTGCCTGGGTGTCATGCGCCCTTCCATCGGTCTCAACGCCACCTTCAACAAGGGCGGCGCGAACACCGGCAACATCGCCTTCGTGTCGCAGTCCGGCGCGCTGTGTACCGCGATTCTCGACTGGGCGAAAAGCAACGATGTCGGCTTCTCCAGCGTGGTGTCGATGGGCTCCTCGACCGATGTGGATTTCGGCGAAATCCTCGACTACCTGATATCCGATCCCAACACCGGCAGCATCCTGATGTACATCGAAGGCATCCGCAACGCGCGCAGCTTCATGAGCGCCATGCGCGCCGCCGCGCGCATCAAGCCGGTGCTGCTGGTCAAGGTCGGACGCCATGCGGCCGGCTCCAAAGCGGCGATGTCGCATACCGCATCGCTGGTCGGCGCGGACGACGTGTTCGACGCGGCGGTGAGCCGCGTCGGCGTGGTGCGCGTACAGAGCGTCACGCAATTGTTTACCGCCGCCAAGGCGCTGTCGTGCGGCTTCCGCCCGGTCGGCGACCGCCTCGCCATCGTCACCAACGGCGGCGGCCCCGGCGTGATGGCGACCGACCGCGCCGTCGATCTGGGGCTGTCGATCGCCACGCTGTCGGATGCCACCGTCGAATACCTCAACGGGTATCTGCCGCCGAACTGGCCGCACGCCAACCCGGTGGACATCATCGGCGACGCGCAGGCGGACCGCTACCACCATGCCGTCAAGGCCTGTCTGGAGGACGACAACGTGGATGGCGTGCTGGCGATCCTCACGCCGCAGGCAATGACCAAACCGCTGGAATCGGCGCAGGCGCTGATCGATCTGGCCGACAGCCACAGCAAGCCGCTGCTGACCTGCTGGATGGGCGAGACGCAGGTCGCCGCCGCGCGCGATGCGTTCGCCATGGCGCGCAAGCCGCACTTCCGCACGCCTGAACCGGCGGTGGAAGTGTTCTCGCACCTGTCCGCCTACTACCGCAACCAGAAGCTGCTGATGCAGATGCCCGGCCCGTTCTCGCACCATGTCGAGCCGGATGTGGAAAGCGCGCACCTGATCATCGAGGGCGCGATGCAGGAGCACCGCAAGGTGCTGACCGAAATGGAATCCAAGGCGCTGCTGTCGGCGTTCAACATCCCCGTGGCGCGCACCATGGTCGCGCATTCGCCCAACGAGGCATTGCTGATCGCGCAACAGATCGGCTTCCCGGTCGCGATGAAAATCAATTCGCCCGACATCTCGCACAAGACCGATGCCGGCGGTGTGGTGCTCAACCTGAACAATGCCCACGAGGTGCGCGCCGCCTACCAGCACATCATCGACAACGTGGGGCACAACCGCCCCAACGCGAAGATGGACGGCGTATCCATCGAGCCGATGATCGTCAAGCCGAATGGCCGCGAGCTGATGATCGGCGTGACCAGCGACCCGGTGTTCGGGCCGGTGATCACGTTCGGCGCGGGCGGCACGACGGTCGAGATCATGGGCGACCGCGCCGTCGCGCTGCCGCCGCTGAACAAATTCCTGGTCAGCGAGCTGATCGGCGAGACGCGCATCGCCAAGATGCTCGGCGCCTTCCGCAACATGGCGCCCGCCAACATGGGTGCGCTGGAAGACGTGCTGCTGCGCGTGTCGGAGATGGTATGCGAGTTGCCGCTGCTCAAGGAAATGGACATCAACCCGCTGATCCTCGACGAGAACGGCGCGCTGGCCGCCGATGCGCGCGTGGTGGTGGAATACCGCCAGCCCAGCGCCGACCGCTTCGCGCACATGGCGATCTACCCCTACCCCACGCAACTGGTCAATCAATGGCAGCTCGCCGACGGCACCGACATCACCATCCGCCCGATCCGCCCGGAAGATGCCGAGCTGGTGAAACGCTTCGTGCACGACCTGTCGCAAGAGTCCAAATATTTCCGTTTCATGAACAGCATGCAGGAGCTCACCGAAACCATGCTGGTGCGCTTCACCCAGATCGACTACAGCCGCGAAATGGCGCTGATCGCCGTGGCCGCCGAACAGGGGCAGGAGGTCGAGCTAGGCGTGGCGCGCTACGCCATCAACCCGGACGGCGCTTCCTGCGAGTTCGCGCTGGTGGTCGCGGACAGCGTGCAGGGCAAGGGGTTGGGGCAGAAGCTGATGGTCTCGCTGATGGAAGCCGCGCGCGCCAACAGGCTGTCGGTGATCGAAGGCGAAGTGCTGAGCAACAACCACAAGATGCTCAAGCTGATGACCCGCCTCGGCTTCGCCGTCAAAGCCGGCGAAGATGAACCGACCATCGTGAAGGTGAGCAAGCCGCTATAAAAATTCGCGGGAATGACGGGGCTAATGGATTATTTAAAGCCTATTTCAGCAGGTTGATAGATCGTTGCGTAGGTTGGGCAAAGCGTAGCGTACACAACATAAAAATGGCATCTTTGTTCGCTGTGTACGCTTCGCTTTGCCCAACCTACGGGAAGACTGCTTTCCATTTTTGGTTCCGGCTCGTCCGGCTTAGGATCAATTAAGAGAGGTTTCTTGCCTCTATTCGTTTGATACAAAACTCCCTGTTAAAGTATGTTGCGTGTGCTGGCGATGCCTCGCCAAACATACGTAAATATATTTAGAAGGGGGCGACATGAGTGCAGTAATTTCCGGAATGGGTATGGCCGTAGCGCCTCAGGCGATGACTGGGGCGAGCATGTATATGCCCCCCGCGCAAAAGATGTTCGACCTCTTTTCCCAAATTGACACCAGCGGTTCCGGCTCAATTACGAGAGCGCAGTTCGATCTGGCATTCAATACGCTTAACCCTCCCTCCGGGTTCAAGTCCATGGGAGCGGACGCGGTGTTTGCACAGCTTGACCCGAATAATTCCGGCCTGGTTTCAAAGCGGGATTTCAAGAACGGTATGCTCCAGATGATGGCGCAAATCCGGCAACAGCGGCATGAGCCTGCTGCGCAGGCAACCGCTCCGGCACCGGCGCAGACCATTGACGCCAGCCTCAATGAGTTGAACCAACTGGTGATCGGATCGAATATCGATACGACTGCCTGAGTTCTGCTACCTCGTCATTCCGGCGCAGGCAGGAGTTGAATATTACCGCCCACGCGCAGTTCTCCATCCACCCAGCAATGCCGCATTCCAGAATCTTCCAGCCACCTCTTCCCCCTGTCTTCTTTCAGCATGGCGATTGTCGAAAGGGTGCCGGCCAGCAGGCATTGTTCTGCCACGACGGTTACGGATGACAATCCATTTACAGGCCAACCGGTCAGCGGATTTAAAATATGGCAATAGCGTTTTCCTGCCGCCTCGATGTAGCGTTCATAGTCGCCGCTGGTTGCAACGGCTCCGGACATCAGACGAATATTTCCCAGTGAAGCATCGGGTTTTCTGGGGTGCCTGATTCCGATTTCCCAGGGTGAGCCGTCCCGGTGCGGCCCGAGAACACGTATATCCCCTCCCAGATCGAGCAAACCCGATTGGATGCCCATCGAGCGGCATATATCTGCGCCCCGGTCAGCGGCATATTCTTTCCCTATACCCCCGAAGTCCAGTTCCATCCCGGAATGAAGAAAACGTAGCTGCGGGGATGTCCACGCTGTCTTGCCCAGGCCGATAAACGGCAGGATATGTTCTATCGAGGATTGGGGGGGCGTCTTGCCGGATGAGAAATTCCACACTCGCCTGAGCGCTCCGGATGAAATATCAAACAGCCCCTCACTCAACTGGAAAGCGGCGAAGGCATAGTTCAATAGCCCGGCAGTTTCATCATCGACATCGACTTTCCCGCCCGCCAAAGCGGCACAATTGATATCGGATAGCGCATTGCCGCCGATGTAGCGCGAGTATTTGTTCTCGATGCGCCACACCTCCGCCATAACCAGGCCGGCAACCTGATCCGCCTCGTGTTCATCATCTGCATACAGGGTCAACCGGCAATCCGATCCCATTGCCTGAAATGAGCAACTGTATGGAGAGGAAGGCATGCGGACTGTTCGGGGTGCAGGTTTTACGTTGGCAGGATGCCTGTGATCCGGTCATTCGTAAAAGTGATACCTGTTGCGCCCGCCGTCTTTCGCCTGGTACATCGCCATGTCCGCCCACTTGAGAACATCTTCCGGGCTGGCCTCGTGGTCGATGAACAGCACCACGCCGATACTCGACGTACAGTGATGTTCGATGGCAATTTCCCCCTGACCCTCCTGCCTCACCAGCAGCAGGTACGGCTCGGCCAGGGTGACCCGGATCTTTTCCGCGACGATGCCGGCCTGTACGACGGACTCGGCTTTGCCCGTATCCAGCTCGGTGAACATCACCACGAACTCGTCGCCGCCGAATCGCGCGACGGTATCCATCTCGCGCACGCATCCGGTAAGGCGGCGCGCCACCTCGGCCAGCAGCAGATCGCCAACCTCGTGGCCGTACGTATCGTTAAGCGGCTTGAAGTTATCCAGATCGAGGAACATCAGCGCACCGTAAAGGCCGGTGCGTTTGCTGGCAGCCATTGCCTGCCCGATCCGGTCGTTCAACATGCGGCGGTTGGGCAGTTGCGTCAATGCGTCATAGAAGGCCAGACTGCGGATATTATCCTCGACTTGTTTGCGCTCGGTGATGTCCTCCGTTATTCCCATCAGCTTTTCAATGTTGCCATCCTTGCCCCAGATCGGAACAAAGCACGATTTGAAAACCCATTCCGATGGCCCGCTTGTCTTGAACTCAAAGTAGCTGGTTTCCCCGGCATATGCCCTCGCGAGCAAATCCCCGATGCGCTCCCGGTCGGCGGCGCATACCGCGTCCAGATACGAGAGGCCCCGCACTTCACTCTCATGTTTGACGCCCATCATGAGCAGGCCCGCCTTGTTCATCGAGGCAATCCTGCCTTCCAGGTCTATCTCGTTGATGCACATGGGAGAGTTGTTGACCAGCGAGCGGTAACGCGCCTCGCTTTGCCCCAGCGCGCTCTCCACCCGTTTGCGCTCGGTGATATCGCTGATCACGCCGTCGTATGACAGGAGCTTCCCGGAGGCGCCCCTGAGCAGGATGGTCGTGTCGCTCACCCAGCGGGTTTCCCCGTCTTTCCGGATGATTTTATGCTCGATGGGCGGAACGTCTTTCCCGGCGAGTATTTGTTGCACTTGTTCCCTGACCCGCTCGCGGTCATCCGGCGCGACCATCTGGATCCAGAGATAAGGGTCGGCGGCAAATTCCTCCGCCGTATACCCGGTCACCGTCACGCAGCCCGGATTTTGCCGGGTTTCCACCGCGCGGCCATTTTCGATGCGCACCGTGTACTGGTAATCCGTGAGCCCCTCGGTGATACGCTTGTAGCGCGCTTCGCTCTCGATCAGTTTGCTCTCTATCGCCCTGCGCTCGGTGGTGTCGCGCGCGAGGGCAAAAAGCAGAGTCTTGCCGTTGATGGCCGGTGTCGCCCTCCATTCCAGCCATTTGTAGCTGCCGTCCTTGCAGCGATAACGGTTGGTGAACATCAGAATCGGCTTGTCGGCCAGCGTCTGCGACACTTGCCGCCTTGTCGCCTCCCGGTCATCGGGATGGATGAATTCCATAAAAGGCGTGGCAAGCATTTCCTGCTCGGTGTAGCCGAGCGTCGCCTGCCACATCGGGTTGATTTTCAGAAAATGCCCTTCGGTTGATGCGATGCATGCCATGTCCGGGACAAGGTTGAAGAATCGCTGCAAATTTTCCTCCGCCTGCTTGCGCTCGCTGATATCGCGGATGATGCCGGTGAAGAACCGCCCATCCGTTATATCCCATTCGGACAACGACAACTCCAGCGGAAACTCGGTTCCTGTTTTGCTCAGGCCGTGCAGTTCGACGACCCTGCTGCTCACATGCCCACCGCCCCTTGCCCTGCCCATGCCGCCGGTATGCCTTTCATGGTAGCGCTGCGGCATCAACACGGTGAGCGGCTGCCCGAGCACTTCTGCCCTGGTGTAACCGAATGTCCTTTCTGCCCCCGCATTCCACCCAACAATATTGCCTTCAATGTTGGCGGTGACAATCGCATAGGCGGTGGACTCGGTGATCGCCCGGTAGCGCGCCACGCTCTCGCCCAATGCAATTTCCGCCCGCTTGCGCCCGGTGATGTCCTGGATCACGCCATCGTAGGACACGAGTTTCCCGCCGGCATCCCTGAACAAAATGGTTGTGTCGATCACCCAGCGGGTTTGCCAGTCTTTCCGTGTGATGCGATGCTCGATGGGCGGTACATCCTTCCCCTCCAGAATTTGTTCCACATGCCTCTTTACCCGCTCGCGGTCATCCGGCGAGACCATCTGTATCCACAGGTAAGGGTCGGCGGAAAATTCTTCCGCCGTGTACCCCGTCACCGTCACACATGCCGGGCTTTGCATGGTTTCCACGGCACGGCCGTTCTCGATGCGCACCGTGTACTGATAATCCGTGAGCCCCTCGGTGATGCGCTTGTAGCGCGCTTCGCTCGCCCGCAACGCCTCGTCTGACAGCTTGCGCCCGGCAGAAGTGGCGTCCCGAAGCTGTTCGTAGGCCTGCCGCAGCTCGGTTGCCTGGTGTTCGAACAGAGCGCGCAAACGGAACAATTCAAGGTGGATATGGACGCGCGCCAGCAATTCCTCGCGCTGGAACGGCTTGGAAATGAAATCCGCGGCGCCCAGATCAAATCCCTCCACGCGATGTTCTATATCCGCAAACGCGGTGAGCAGGATGACCGGAATATCGCGGCTCCGCTCCTGCGCCTTGAGCTTCCGCAACACTTCAAACCCCTCCATGCCCGGCATGCGGATGTCCAGCAGGATCAATTCCGGCAGGCTGGATGCGACGGATGCCAGCGCGAGTTCCACGCTGTCGGCAGGATGTACCCGATAACCCTCCTCAGTCAGGATATCCGCCAGCAGCTTCAGCGATGCCAGCGTGTCGTCAACTATCAGAATGGTGCCTTGGTTCACGATGTGGTTTTCCCGGTCAAGTTGCTATTCCTGTCAGCCTTCATCTGTTATTGCAGGTGCGGATTCATTCGCACCCGCAAACCCGCAAACTGCTTTTTCCATGATCGGCGGCTACGATGATGTTGTCGCCCCCAACGCGTGATTTATCTTGGCAACCAGCGTGGCACTGCTGAACGGCTTGACCACAAAATCGCATGCACCGGCCTTCAAACTGCCGACAACAACATCCCCCTCACTGTCGCCGGTGACCATGATCACCGGTGTCCTGGCGAGATGCGGCACGGCTTTCAGACGCCGGGTAGCCTCTATGCCGTCCATATCGGGCATCATGACATCCATCAGAATGATATCCGGTCGCGTCTTGCGCAAAATATTCAGGGCATCGACACCGCCGGTGGCGAAAACAAGATGGTAGTTTTCCGCCTCCAGCAGCTTGCCGATTATTTTGCGCTGGAACTCGTCGTCGTCCACCACCAGCACGGTAGTCCTGATACGTGCGGCCATCGCATTCATGGTGCGCGCCGACTTCAGGAGAGGTCCGCATTCATTCCTTAATTCCTGCGCCCACTGCTTCAGCGGCTGGGCGGATTCGGCTGCGGTATGGAAATGCTGCTGGATTTCAACATGCTTCAGGCGGTTGATTTCCTTTTTCAACCCATCGGCATTTTTGACCTCGACCGACTCGTGAAACTTGCCATCGATGAGCCGCTGCGAGAATCCGTCCAGGCTCGCATCGACTTCTTGTTCGGCCTGCTTGATTGCCCGGCTGGCGGCCTCAATATGTAGCCCGCCCTGCGCCACCTGTTGCCCCAAGGTATTCTCCAGCTCCGCCAAACGGCGTGCCTGGGCCGCAAACTCGGCCACCGATGGCCCGCTGGATTTGAGTGATGCCAGATCGCGCAGCGCGGAATGCACCGACATGAGCAGCCGCGACGGGTCGTAAGTCATCGGCCAGAACAGAACATAATCGTCGAAAAAATCCTTCATGCAAAGCTGGTAAACCCGCTTCACTTCATCCTTGCCGCACAGGATCACGGTGCGGTGCGTGTGCTGGTGCACCGTCTTGCACAAACGGTACAACCCCAGATAATAACGCTCCGATTTCTCCAGTTCCTGGAATGCCAGCACCAGCACATCCGGCTGATGTTGCTCGAAGTCCGCTACCGCCCGCTCCGGGTCTGTGGAAGTGAAAACATGGACAAATTCCTCGCCCAGCATATCCTTCACCAGCGCGGCATCGCCAACGACATCCGTGGCAATCAGGATTTTCGCAATAGTCGCGTCGGGAATGTTCATGATGGATTACCTCCTCCGATGAAATGTATTAGTCTTACTGTGTCACAAAGCGCTGAAGGGCGCATTGCGGCGTTAAAATCAGGCTCAAAATGCTCATTTACTACATGTAAACTCCGCTTTTTCGCCCGATTTTGCCTTGCACTGCATCCCTTGATCGCTTTGTGACA
>JACREB010000038.1 GCA_016218475.1 Nitrosomonadales bacterium
GCGGGCGACGTGCCGCAGCAGCCCCCGGCGATGTTGAGGAAACCGCTGGTGGCAAACTCCTTCACCAATAGTGCAGTTCTTTCCGGCAGCTCGTCGTAGCCGGTTTCGGACAAGGGGTTGGGCAGCCCGGCGTTGGGATGCACGCTGATATAACAGCTCGCCACACGCGACAGCTCCTCCACATAAGGGCGCATCATTTCCGCACCCAGCGCGCAATTCAGCCCGATGGACAGCGGGCGAGCATGGCTTAAGGAATTCCAGAACGCCTCGGTAGTTTGCCCCGATAAAGTGCGCCCCGAGGCATCGGTGATTGTTCCCGAAATCATGATTGGAACTCTCACGTCATGCTGTTCGAAATAACACTCGATGGCAAACAGCGCGGCCTTGGCGTTGAGTGTGTCGAAAATGGTTTCCACCATCAGCAGGTCGGCGCCGCCGTCCAGCAGGCCGCGCACCGATTCGGTGTAGCTTTCCACCAGCTCGTCGAAGGTGACGTTGCGTGCGCCGGGGTCATTCACGTCCGGCGAGATCGAGGCGGTGCGCCCGGTAGGGCCGAGCACGCCCGCGACAAAACGCGGTTTTCCCCTGGTTGAGAACTCGTCGCACAGCCCGCGCGCCAGCTTCGCCCCCGCGACGTTCAGCTCGTACACCAGATGCTGCATCTCGTAATCCGCCATCGAAACGGCAGTGGAGTTAAAGGTGCAGGTCTCCAGAATATCCGCGCCCGCTTCGAGGTACTGGCGATGGATACCGCCGATCACATGCGGCTGAGTCAGCAGCAGCAGGTCGTTGCAGCCTTTCACGTCGATCTTGTGGTCTGCGAAAGTGCGGCGCTTGCCGCTGTAATTGCCATACAACTCGATACCGCGATAATGCGCCTCGGTCAGCTTGTAGCGCTGGATCATCGTGCCCATCGCGCCGTCGAGGATCAGGATGCGCCGTTGCAGGAGTTGCTCAATCGGGTGGGTGGTGCGGGTCATGATGCGCTGCCGTTAAAAATAAGCGCGAATTTTATCATGAGGAGCAATTGCGGGAAGTTGCCGGAATCCGGCGGTTATATGCAAAATGCCTTCAACGTTTCATCGCCGCGTGGTGGGTAAACCCCCTGCTCAAATCGAATTGATATTTTTGAGACTGCGAGGTTCCGGTTGCGACACCAAGCTGTCATTGGTTGATTACTTTGTAATCTCGTGTTGAAAATAGGTACACCTATTGATTATTTAAAAACTATGCCTGCGGCTATTGCAATCTTAGCTGCAAGCAACCGAAAATCTTGATAGCAACTTCTGACGGCTTCTATGTGCGCACCAATTGCACCGTCAGCAGACTTAAGAAAAAAAATCGGTTTGCGTGCTTCCATAGCCATTGGCATCAGGCTTCGGTAGTGTTTGAGCAATGACAGGCAATATGGGTCATCAGCCACAGAAGGAAGCGATGAAACTGCTTCATTCAAAACAGCGTCCCGATAAATACTGGGGATGCGATCCATCCAGCGCTTGTACGCTTTAACTGGCCTAGTATCCAAAATACCATGCTGCATGACGATATAGCCGATAGGCTGCATTGTGCCTTTAGGTATGGGAAGACCTGACGGCGCTTTGGCTAGTAGGCCACTCCAAACCGCGCGCCACTCACGCAAAGTTGGTCCAAGGTTTTTCAAACCCTGCAAGGAAAACAGGTCTGGTGCCAATGGCAAGCAAACTTGATCTGATGCAATTAGAGCAGAACGATTGATTGCTCCCAGATTGGGGCCAACATCGATCAGCACCAATTCCGCCCCCCATTCAGCGCCGCGATGAATTAGCCTGTGAAATGCCGTCATCGTACGAAAGGCAGATTCATCGCTTAATTGGCAACGAGGCCAAGCATCCGACAATTTGTCCTCGAATCGCGATAATCCTAAATCGCCAGGAATCAATCCGAGTCGATCACTAATCTGTTCAACGTGTGGGTTGGCAATATCGCCAATACCTCGCAAAATTGGGCGTACACTGCCAAATACCGTGTCTGGATGATCGTCGTCAGGCCACAAGCTTTCAAGCCGTTCCTCATTCAGGAACATTGCGGTCAAATTGGCCTGCGGGTCTAAATCAACCGCTAAGGTTTTGATGCCGTGGTCGGCAAACATCCATGCCAAGTGATAAACAAGTGACGTTTTGCCCACGCCGCCCTTATTGTTAAAAAAGGCGATGGTTTTCATTTCATCCTCCGGTAAATCTTGACCAAGACACTATGCTCATCAAATTCAAATTCAGCGGGTAAATTACCGTTTTCGGCAAGTAATGCTTGGGCTCGTAATACACCATATCCAAATCGATTAACAAACCCAAGAGATTTCATTGCTTCGGCAATTACCGGGTTACGGTAGCTATTTCTCGATGGGAAATTTTCACGAGTTGCCTCTCCATACAATCCACCAGGGCTCTGTATTTCTATATGGTCACTAAATGCGTAAAAACGAATTGGAGAATTACTATCATAATTGCGGTGCATGACTGCATTCATTAATAGCTCCCGTAATGCCCATTCCGGGTAATCCGGCAACAACTCTTCTTGCAACTTATTGACGGCGCGCATTTTTGTGTGAACGAGTAACTTTAATCGACCTTCCAGTTCGCGTAATACGGAGTGAAGGTCGCCAGAAATTTCTGCTTGGTCATCTGGCTCATCCGTCAAATCTGTACCGGGTAGCTTGAGGTATTGCACATAAGCACCTGGAAGAAAAAAACATGGGTTCTTCCCAAACAACAAGATGCCGGCGTGAGTTGGGCATGCCCGTTCTGGATCGTATAACCGCAAGGAAGCCAGTTGCTGTTCGACTGTTCTATGGTTGGACAGAATGGTTTCTGTGTCTACAGCCTCCCGACGATAGGCGTCAAACTGCCCAAGAGCCAATTCATCAAGTGTGGATTCAATACAAGGTTGCGCATCGAAAGAGCGAGCCATCGCCACGCGACGCTCGGTAAGTACGCGCTCTTCTTGTTCATTGGCAATAGCCCTGCGAGGACCAACACGAATATAAACGCGCCCCCTGTAGCGCACAGGAGGCAAAATGGACGGATAGACTTCGACAACAGCCACACCACCCCCATCAAGAGAAAATTTGGCTACATTCGTTTGTGGCTGAGGTAAAACATTTCCATCTGAGCGAATTCCTCCAAGATTTTTCAAAAGCTCATCGGTAACCGTTAACCCAGAAAGTGTCCCGTCGTCCCTGACACCAATCAATAAATAACCCGGCCCACGATGGTTGGGCATGTCATTGGAAAAAGCGCATATTGCTTCGCCGAACTTATCAGTATTGCTAACTGACACTGTGCGCTCAATGTTGTCCGCCTCAATGGCAGACAACATTTCTTTTAATTGATCTACGGTCAGCATACTTACTCCAACTTCAAAAGTTTCTAATATGAATGAATTTTATACTAACTGGTAAACAGATAGTCACGACTGTAATGGCTGCATCTTCTATTTCACACAAATGAGGCATGAAATGAATGCCCGCTCTTGTCAGATTATGTTGAAAAACTCTTTTGATACTCCTCTTGGTGAAATTTTTGAGTCATCAAATCATCAACTGAAAGGCGTTCGTCGATTGTAGCGTGTTCTATGAGGTCAGTTCTTTTCATACGGTAATTTTTGAGCTGCCAAAAAGTTCTTCGACAGAATGGGCACGTTTCGGAAGTTCACAATCTCGCTCCCGAGACGGTCAACGGGGCGGAACGAACAAGTGTTTTATAAATTCAACCGCCGGTATTGCACCGCTTCGGCAATATGTCTGGTTGCGATGTTATCAATCCCTTCAAGGTCGGCGATGCTGCGCGCGACCTTGAGCACGCGGTGATAGGCGCGGGCGGAGAGATTGAGGCGGCTGATGGCTTGTTGCAGCAACGCGACACCTTGCGTATCGGGAGCGCATAGCGCGTCGATCTCGGTCACCGAGAGTTGCGCGTTGGCCTTGTCCTGGCGCGCAAGCTGGCGTTGCCGCGCAATTTCTACGCGCGCCTGCAGATCGGCGCTGGTTTCGCCATCCGCCTTGTTGAGCAGATCGTCCTGCGCCACGGCGGGCACTTCGATCTGGATGTCGATGCGGTCCAGCAGCGGGCCGGAAATCTTGTTGCGGTAGCGCGAAACCTGATCCGGCGTGCAGCGGCATTTGCCGTTGTAGTGGCCGAGATAGCCGCAGGGACACGGGTTCATCGCGGCGACAAGCTGGAACTGTGCGGGAAAATCGGCGCGTTTTGCGGCGCGCGAAATGGTGATGCGCCCCGATTCCATCGGCTCGCGCAACACTTCGAGCACACTGCGATCAAACTCCGGCAACTCGTCGAGAAACAGCACGCCATGCAACGCCATCGAGATTTCGCCGGGGCGCGGATTGCTGCCGCCGCCAACCAGCGCCACGCCCGATGCGGTATGGTGCGGCGAGCGGTATGGCCGCGTTTTCCACTTCGCCACATCGAAGCCGCCATCCAGCGATTGCAGCGCCGCGCTCTCCAACGCCTCTTCCTCGGACATCTGCGGCAGGATGCCGGGGAAGCGCGCCGCCAGCATCGACTTGCCGGTTCCCGGCGGACCGACCATCAGTACGCTGTGCCCGCCTGCTGCGGCGATTTCCAGCGCGCGTTTGACCTGCGCCTGCCCTTTCACTTCGCGCATATCCGGGTAGTGCGGCGCGATGGTCTGCGGCTGGCTGATATGCGGTGTGAGCGCCTCGCGTCCGGCGAGATGCGCGGCGACTTGCAACAGCGATTGCGCCGGATACACGGTTGCCTCTTCCACCAGCGCGGCTTCGGCGGCATTCGCCTGCGGCAGGATGAAGGCGCGCCCGCTGCTGGCGGCGCGGTAAGTCATCGCCAGCGCGCCGCGTATCGGGCGCAGTTCGCCGGTCAATGCCAGCTCTCCGGCGTATTCGTAGTCGGCGAGTTTATCGGAGGGTATCTGCCCGGTCGCGGCGAGGATGCCCAGCGCGATGGGCAGGTCGAAGCGCCCGCTTTCCTTGGGCAAATCGGCGGGGGCGAGGTTGACGGTGATGCGGCGCGCCGGAAAATCGAACCGGCAATTCTGCAAAGCGGCGCGCACCCGATCCTTGCTTTCCTTGACCTCGGTTTCCGGCAAACCGACGATGGTGAAATTCGGCAGGCCGTTGGCCAAGTGTACTTCGACGGTGACCAGCGCAGCTTCCATGCCGGAGAGGGCGCGGCTGTAGAGAACCGCAAGGCTCACGCAGGCGACCCCGAGCCAGCGTTCCCGCGTGGGCACAAAAGCGTGCCCACCCTACCAAGCTCATTCGCTTCCAGGGAATGGGGGCGGTAGCGCACGCTACACGGACTCATGATGGCGTGTTGCGCTGCGCTTCCAACGCGGCAACCCGCGCTTCGAGTGCGGTCAGATGTTCGCGCGTACGCGCCAATACCTGTGCCTGAATGTCGAATTCTTCCCGGGTTATCAAATCGAGTTTGGCGAAGCCTTGCATGAGCAGTGCGCGGACATTTTTTTCAATATCCTTGGCCGGGCTGCTTTTCATCACCCCGCTTAATTTGGCGGATAAGTCGTCAAAAATTTTTGCGTTAAGCATGGCTTGGTCTCCCGTAGTTAATACACCCCGAAGTGTAGCAATTTACCCGCTTGTTTGCCGCACCTAATGGGTGCGACGGCAATCGGATGCGCACCATGAACATGCGCCGGGCTACCTGGAAGAAATCTGTCCTCGCTGCAACTCATTGTAACAAAATAATATTTTAAGCTGGCACGCATCCTGCTGTACACAAGTGTACGGATCAAGTGTACGGATATTGTTATTAACTTCAGCATAAGGAATCATGATGAAAACGAATGAAACTAGCTTCAGCAGAGTTAGAAATAAATTGTTGAACTCTTTGGTGTTGGCCGCGCTGGCGATGCCCGGCGTGGCGATGGCGGCTGATGTCGAAACTACTGATCATAAAGCAGGGCAACACGTTATTCCCGCGTCCGCACATACTGTTACCGCGAACGTTGGCTTCACCACTAACTACGTTTTTCGTGGCATTTCGCAAACATCCGCCAAACCCGCAGTTCAAGGCGGTATCGATTATTCCCATTCTAGCGGACTGTATGCGGGAGTATGGGGTTCCAATGTGAGCTGGATCGCCGACAGCGGTGCGGTAATGACGGACAGCAATGGAGTACGCGGCAGCGTCAATATGGAACTGGACACCTACTTCGGCATCCGCAACAGCTTTGCCGGGGATTTTACCTATGACTTCGGCTTCATCCGCTACAACTATCTGGGCAGTTACACCGCAAATGTGGCGGGCGGATTTGCCAAGGCCGATACCAACGAGGTCTATGGCGCGATCGGCTACAAGTGGGTCACCGCCAAGTATTCCTACGGCCTCGACGACTTCCTGACGGTTCCGGGAGCAAGGGGAACCAACTATTTCGAAATCAACGCCAGCATTCCCGTGGCCGATACCGGCATCACCCTCGGCGCGCACGCAGGCAAGCAAAGATATAAGGGTGCAGCCGCCGCAGCCTTCACTAATACGCCGACTTACACTGACTACAAGCTGGGTATTTCAAAAGACTTTAGCGGTTATGTGATTGGCCTGGCCTACACCGACACCAATGCTAGCCGGTTTTACACCTACCCCGTTGGCGGCGATTGGGGCAAGGGCACTGCCGTGTTATCCGTGACACGTTCGTTCTAAATACAAACCGGAGGCAATTGTGTGCTCCCACATTTTAAGGAGGATATTGTTATGAAAATGGTCGTCGCTATCATCAAACCGTTCAAGCTGGACGAAGTGCGTGAAGCGCTTTCCGCGATCGGCGTGCAGGGCATCACCGTTACCGAAGTCAAGGGTTTCGGGCGGCAAAAGGGTCATACCGAGTTGTACCGCGGTGCGGAATATGTGGTGGATTTCTTGCCCAAAGTAAAGCTGGAAGCCGCCATCAACAGCGATTTGCTGGATCAGGCGCTGGAAGCCATCGAAAAATCTGCGCGGACCGGCAAGATCGGCGACGGCAAGATTTTCGTGACCGACCTCGAACAAGTCATCCGCATCCGCACCGGCGAATCCGGCGCGGAAGCGTTGTAAGGAGAATGCCATGAAGAGATTTTTAGCGGCTTTCACGTTGCTGGCCATGCTGTGCGGCCTGGCGGCTCCAGCATTCGCGGAGGAGGTGGCCAAACCGGCGGATGCAGCAGTTACTGTCGCAGCCCCGGTCGCTGCCGCACCTGACGCGGCCAAGCCCGCCGAAGCTGCACCTGCAGCACCTGCCGCCGCGCCCACTCCCAACAAGGGCGACACCGCGTGGATGCTGACGGCCACCCTGCTGGTCATCATGATGTCCATCCCCGGTCTCGCGCTGTTCTACGGCGGCATGGTGCGCAGCAAGAACATGCTGTCCATCCTGATGCAGGTATTCTCGATCTTCGCGCTGATCATCGTGCTGTGGGCCATTTACGGCTACTCGCTGGCCTTCACCGAAGGCAACGCGTTTATCGGCGGATTTGACCGGCTGTTTCTGAAGGGCATTTTTGACCCGGCCACCGGCAGCGTTGCCAACGCGGCCACCTTCAGCAAAGGCGTGGTGATTCCCGAATTCGCCTTCGTGGTCTTCCAGGCGACTTTTGCGGCCATCACCGTGGCGCTGGTCGTGGGTGCTTTCGCCGAGCGCATGAAGTTTTGCGCCGTGCTGTTGTTCTCCGCGCTGTGGTTTACCTTCTCCTATCTGCCGATTGCACATATGGTGTGGTTCTGGACCGGCCCGGACGCCATCAAGGACGCCGCCACCCTGGCAACGGAAACCGCCAAGGGCGGCTGGCTGTTCCAGAAGGGCGCGCTGGACTTCGCGGGCGGCACCGTGGTGCATATCAACGCCGGTATCGCCGGCCTGGTCGGGGCGTATCTGGTCGGCAAGCGTGTCGGCTATGGCAAGGAACCAATGGCTCCGCACAACCTGGCCATGACCATGATCGGCGCTTCGCTGTTGTGGGTGGGCTGGTTCGGCTTCAACGCGGGTTCCGCCCTGGAAGCGGCGGGCACTGCCACGCTGGCCTTCGTCAACACGCTGGATGCCACTGCCGCCGCCGCATTGACCTGGACGCTGGCCGAGTGGCTGTTTAAGGGCAAGCCTTCCATGCTGGGTGCGGCTTCCGGTGCAGTCGCCGGATTGGTCGCCATCACTCCTGCCTGCGGCTGGGTGGGTGTGGGCGGCGGCCTGGTGATTGGTGCGCTGGCCGGTGTGGCCTGTTTCTGGGGTGTAACCGGCCTGAAGAAACTATTGGGTGCGGATGACGCGCTGGATGTGTTCGGCGTACACGGTGTCGGCGGCATTCTGGGCGCATTGCTCACCGGCGTGTTCAACACCTGGAGTTTGGGTGGCACCGGTATCGCCGACTATGTCAACAACAAGGTGGTCGATACCGAAATCGGCGCGCAAGTATGGATACAGGCGCAGGGTGTGTTGACCACCATCATCTGGTCCGGTGTGGTCGCTTTCATCTGCTACAAGATCGTTGACCTGACCATCGGCCTGCGCGTGGAGGAAGAAGCGGAACGCGAAGGTCTGGATACCACCTCTCACGGCGAACGCGCTTACAACCTGTAAGCCGCAGGGGCGCGAACCCACCCCCTAGATGAAACAACTAGCCCCTCCCCCTTTCAAGGGGGAGGTTGGGAGGGGGATGGGTTCCCATCGCGCCCCCACCGAGATGCTTTTTTTACTGTGAGGATGGTATGACGACCACGAAGAAAACAAGGTTGGTGGTAATCGGCAACGGCATGGCCGGAATGCGCACGCTGGAAGAATTGTTCAAGCTCGCCCCGGACTTATACGACATCACCGTGTTTGGCGCCGAGCCGCACGGCAACTACAACCGCATCCTGCTGTCGCCGGTGCTCGCCGGGGAAATGACGATCAAGGACATCATGCTCAACGATGTCGATTGGTACGCGCAAAACGGCATCACCTTGCACCTGAACAAGGCGGTGACGCGGATCGACCGAGTGCGGCGCAAGGTAATAGCCGACGACGGCACCGAAGCCGATTACGACCGTCTGTTGCTCGCCACCGGCTCCAACCCGGTCATGCTGCCGGTGCCGGGAAAAGATTTACCCGGCGTGGTTTCCTACCGCGACATCAAGGACACCGATGAAATGATAGAAGCCGCATCGCGTTACCGCCACGCGGTGGTGATCGGCGGCGGGTTGCTCGGACTGGAAGCGGCGAACGGCCTCAAGCTGCGCGGCATGGACGTGACCGTGGTGCATCTGATGCCGTGGCTGATGGAACGCCAGCTCGACCGCACCGCCGCCGGCCTGTTGCAGCAATCGCTGGAAGCCAAAGGGCTCAAGTTCCTGCTGGAAAAGCAGACTGCGGAACTGATCGCCGGAGAATCGGGACGTATCTGTGCGATCAGGTTCAAAGACGGTGAAACGCTGCCCGCCGATCTGGTTGTGATGGCGGTCGGCATCCGCCCCGACACCGGACTGGCCGAAGCCGCCGGTCTGCATTGCGACCGCGGCGTGGTGGTGAACGACACCATGCAGACTTACGACCCGCGCATCTACGCGGTGGGCGAATGCGTGTCGCACCGCGGCATCACTTACGGCCTGGTGGCGCCGCTGTTCGAGCAAGCCAAGGTGTGCGCCAACCACTTGGCGCAGTTCGGCATCAGCCGCTATACCGGTTCGGTTACTTCGACCAAGCTCAAGGTGACCGGCATAGATTTATTTTCCGCCGGCGACTTTACGGGTGTCGAGGGTGCGGAAGAAATCGTGTTGAGCGATCCGGCCGGCGGCGTGTACAAAAAACTGGTGATCAAGGACGGTAAAATCGCCGGCAGTGTGCTGTATGGCGACACGGTGGATGGCGCCTGGTATTTCCAGTTGCTGCGCGACGGCCAGAACATCCGCGAATTGCGCGACCGGCTGTTGTTTGGACAGAGCCACCTCGGCAATGCCGGCCACCAGGGCCAGAATAAAGCGGCGTCCATGCCGGATGAAATGGAAGTGTGCGGCTGCAACGGCGTGTGCAAGGGCACCATCGTCAAGGCGATCAAGGAGAAAGGCCTGTTCACGCTGAATGATGTGCGCAAGCACACCAAGGCCTCCGCCTCCTGCGGCTCGTGCACCGGCCTGGTGGAACAGATCCTCGCCTCCACACTGGGCGGCGCGTATGCGCCAACCCCTGCCGAGAAACCGGTCTGCGGCTGCACCGAGCACACCCATGCCGAGGTGCGCAAATCCATACGTCAGCACAAGCTGCTGACCATACCGGAGGTGATGCGCTTCATGGAATGGGGCACCCCGGACGGCTGCGCCGACTGCCGCCCGGCGCTCAACTATTACCTGATTTCCACTTGGCCGCATGAGGCAAAAGACGATCCGCGCTCGCGCCACATCAACGAGCGCGTGCATTCCAACATCCAGAAGCTCGGCGACTATTCCGTGGTGCCGCGCATGTGGGGCGGCGTAACCTCGCCGGAACAGTTGCGCCGCATCGCGGATGTGGCGGACAAATACCATATTCCCGCCATGAAAATCACCGGCGGACAGCGCATCGCACTGGCAGGAGTGAAAAAGGAAGACTTGCCGAAAGTGTGGGCCGACCTCGACATGCCTTCGGGCTACGCCTACGGCAAATCGCTGCGCTCGGTCAAAACCTGCGTGGGCAATGCATTTTGCCGCTTCGGCACCCAGGATACGCTGGGCATGGGGATAGGCCTGGAAAAAGCCTTCTGGGGAATGTGGGCGCCGCACAAGGTCAAGCTCGGCATATCCGGCTGTCCGCGCAACTGCAGCGAGGCGGCGATCAAGGACATCGGCGTGATCGGCGTCGAATCGGGCTGGGAAATTTATGTCGCCGGCAACGGCGGCACCAAGACGGAAATAGCGCAGTTCTTTGTCAAAGTAAAAACACAGGAAGAAGTCATGGAGTACGCGGGCGCCTTCCTGGAACTGTATCGCCAGGAAGGCTATTACCTGGAGCGGACGGCACAGTGGCTGCAGCGCGTCGGGTTGGATTACGCCAAGTGCAATGTGGTGGACGACGCAAAAAACCGGGGTGTGCTTTACCGGCAGTTGCTGGGAGCATTGGCGGCGCGCAAGGATCCGTGGCAGGAGCGCACCCGCGAAGGCTTTGAGAAACAGGAATTCAAGATATTGGAAATACTGGACGAGGTGCCGTCATGAGCGAATGGGTAAGAATATGCCCGCTTGGAGAAATTCCCAGGCTGGGCTCACGGGTGGTGCAAACCGGGAAGGGTGACGTTGCGGTGTTCCGCAACAGCTCGGATGAAGTTTTCGCGCTGAGGGACCAATGCCCGCACAAGGGCGGGCCGCTATCGCAGGGCATCGTGTTTGACCGCAAGGTAACCTGTCCGCTGCACGGATTGACGGTGCAGCTCGACAGCGGTGAGGCTGTCGCGCCTGACAGCGGCTGCACGCACCGTTATCGGGCGCGCGTGGATAAGGGCGAGGTGTATCTCAACCTTTCTTGACGCTATGCGTTGATGGAAATTGAAATTTCACAAGCGAAATATGGCGACCTCGATCAACTGGCCGATCTGCTCGCCGAACTGTTCACGCTGGAGAGCGATTTTCGTCCGGATCGCGGAAAACAGTTGCGCGGGTTACGCCTGATCCTGGACAACCCGGCGCTGGGCAGGCTTTTTGTGTTGCGCGACCAAGGCAGGGTGGCGGGCATGGCGAATGCGCTGATTACCATCAGCACATCGGAAGGCTGCAAGGTAGTGGTGCTGGAAGATGTGATAGTCCGTAACGGGTACCGGGGCAAAGGGCTGGGGCGGCGGCTGGTTGAGCATGTTCTCTGTTGGGCAAAGACGGAGGGGATGGCGCGCGCCACTTTGCTGGCAGACCGGGATAACGGAGCCGCGCTGGGTTTTTACCGGAAGCTGGGCTTTGAGCATTCGCATATGGTGGTGCTGCGCAAGCGGCTCCTTTCTCCCTCAAGCCGGTAAAGCCCAGAGTTGTCAGCCTTGCCGCATGTCCATCCATGACGTTGCTGCCTTCGTCATCTTCAACCGGAAGTATAATAATCTTACTGTGTCACAAAGCGCTGAAGGGCGCATTGCGGCGTTAAAATCAGGCTCAAAATGCTCATTTACTATATGTAAACTCCGCTTTTTGCGAGTTGGGCGGCAACGGCAAGCCGCCCATCCCTCCTTGACCCACTTCGCCCGATTTTGCCTTGCACTGCATCCCTTGATCGCTTTGTGACACAGTAAGAATAACCGATATTGAGAGTTGGGAGCATTGCCTCGCAATTGGCGTTACAATGATCACAATTGTGGTGTGCTAACGGGCATGAGATACGGGTATGGCAAACAATAGCGGCATTGGAAAAATGATGCAGTCAATCTTCGCCCCTGCCATCGCCCTGCTGAACCGCCTGAGCTACACCAAAAAATTTACGCTGTTGTGGCTGTTGTCCATGATTGCGATTGCGGTGGCGGTATACAGCCTGTTCGCCAGTCTTGACCGGGCCATCCACCTCTCTCAACGGCAACTGGAAGGCATCGAACTGGTCAAGCCGATCTCCCGGGCCGCGCAAACCATCCAGTTTCACCGCGGGCTTTCAGTCGCGTTGCTTAGCGGCAACGAGGCTGTGCGGAACCAGCGCGCCGACCGGGAAAAAAAAGCTGCTGCCGCATTCGAGGCAATGGAAGGCAAGCTGTCGGCCAACATGTCCTCCGGCGAAGATTTCCGGCTTATCCGGTCAAGCTGGGAGCAGTTGCGCCAGAAAGGCCTGGATTTGACGGTGGCCGAAAATTTTACCGCGCATACCCTCCTGATCGAGCGGCTCCAGTTGTTAAAAGTATTCATCGCCGACGAATATTTACTGACGCTGGATCCGGATCTCGATACGTATTACCTGATCGACACGGCCATCAACAAGCTGCCGTTTACGCTCGAACGCCTCGGGCAAATTCGCGCATATGGCAGCGGCATCCTGGCCAGGAAGCAGCTCACCGAACTTCAGAAGACCAATTTGGGTTTCATGGTCGCCGAGCTCGAAAAATCGCTCAAATCCCTCCACATCAATCTTGACAAGGTCGGTCGCTATAACCCGACGGTGCATAAATCGCTCATGGCGGTGTCCGATGACATCGCCGGCACGTCACGGCAAATCGCCGAGCTCGTGGCATCGGACATCCTCGCCGGTCGTTTCGCGACGTCTCCCGGTGAATTTATGGCCATCGCCACGGCGGCGATCGACAGCGGTTACGCGCAAATGCACGACTCCCTGCTGCCGATGGCCGAATCGCTCGTCGAGGCGCGTATCACCCGGGCAGAAAATACACTGCTCCTGACTGTCGGTATCGCCTTGCTGGCATTCCTGGTGGTGGTCTATTTCTCGGTCGGCATGTACTACGCCATTATCGGCAGCATCCAGTCGCTTGCCCGCTCCGCACGCTCCTTTGCCGACGGCAACCTGGACACGCGCATCCGGCTCGACACGCGCGACGAGCTCGGTTGGGTGGGCGACAGCTTCAATGAAATGGCTGACGGGTTCAATGCCATGCTGAAAACGCACCGCGAAGATGAGGAACGCATGCGCGCCACCATCGAGACCGCCATGGATGCCGTGGTGCAAATAAATGCCGAAGGGGCCATTACCGGCTGGAACAACCAGGCGGAAAAGATTTTTGGCTGGACGCGCGAGGAAGCAATCGGGCAAGAGATTCACAATACGATTATTCCGCCCCAGTACCGCGAAGCGCATCTGCGGGGGCTAAAGCATTTTCTGCTTACCGGCGAGGGAACCGCCCTGAATTCTCGGCTCACGGTATCCGGGCTGCATCGCGATGGCCGCGAGTTTCCCATCGAATTATCCATCGCCGCCATCGAAGTGACGGGCAAAACAGCGAAGGGGTATGAATTCAGCGCTTTCATCCGCGACATCACCAAGAAAAAAGAATCCGAGGAACTGATCTGGAAGCAGGCCAATTTCGACACCTTGACCGGACTGCCCAACCGCCGCATGTTCCATGACCGCCTGGATCAGGACATCAAGAAAGCGCACCGCGCCGGCCTGAAAACGGCGCTGCTGTTCATCGATCTCGACAAGTTCAAGGAGATCAACGACACGCTGGGGCACAGCATGGGCGACCTCCTGCTGAAAGAAGCGGCGCGCCGTATCGGAGGGTGCGTGCGCGAAACCGATACCGTGGCGCGCCTGGGCGGCGACGAATTCACCGTCATCCTGGCGGAGCTCGACGATACCTCCAGCGTCGAGCGGATAGCCGAAGATATCCGGCAAAGACTGGCCAATCCGTTCCAGCTCGGAGACGAAATAGCCTATATATCCGCCAGCATCGGCATCACGCTGCATCCCGATGATGCCGCCGGGACGGAAGGCCTGCTCAAGAACGCCGACCAGGCGATGTATGCGGCCAAAAACAAGGGGAGCAACCGTTTCGAATATTTCACGCAGTCGATGCAGCAGGCGGCGCAAGCACGGCTGCGCCTGACAAACGAATTGCGCGGCGCATTGGCC
>JACREB010000042.1 GCA_016218475.1 Nitrosomonadales bacterium
AGTGGGTCAAGCAGGGATGGGCGGCTTGCCGTTGCCGCCCAACTCGCAAAAAGCGGAGTTTACATGTAGTAAATGAGCATTTTGAGCCTGATTTTAACGCCGCAATGCGCCCTTCAGCGCTTTGTGACACAGTAAGATTAATGAACAGTGCAACAACAGGGTTAATCAACATGTGCGGCAATCAAGCCGAAAAGTGAATTTTACAGTTAAAATCGAACCCGACTGAAAATTTATTCGATACCTTTGCCGGAAACGGGCAAACCGCATATAATCATAAAACTTTAATCGCAAAGCCGAACAACATGAATGTCGCCCGCATCCTTTCAGCATTCCTCGTCATCGCATTGACCGGCTGCGCATCCACCCACGCAAAAAACCCCGCCGACCCGCTGGAATCGCTCAATCGAGGCATATATCAATTCAACGACGGGCTGGACAGGGCTATCGCCAAGCCCGTCGCGAAAGGCTACGGTGCCATAATGCCGTCCTTCGGCAAGACCATGGTGAACAATTTTTTCTCCAATCTTGATGATTGGCTTGTCACCATGAACGACCTGCTGCAATTCAAATTTCTCCAGGCCGGATCCGATGGTGCGCGCGTGGTGATCAACTCCACCATCGGTATACTCGGCTTTTTCGATGTGGCGGTAGGGCTGGAAAAACACGATGAGGATTTTGGCCAGACCCTGGGCTATTGGGGTCTCGGCGACGGCCCCTATCTAATGCTGCCCATCTTCGGTCCGAGCTCACTGCGCGACGGCATCGGCCTGCTTGTGGATAGCCAACCGAGCGTGCTGCGCCGCATCGAACATATACCTACACGCAACCAGTTGTACGTTGCCAAGGCAATCAGCCGCCGCGAACAGCTTCTGGATCAGGAAGCGGTACTGAATGAGGCCGCGGTAGACCGCTACGAATTCATCCGCGATTCATACTTGCTGCGCCGCAAGAGCCAGGTATATGACGGCAACCCGCCGCGTGAAAAATTCGAGGACGAATTCGATGATGAAGAAAACGGCATCGGGAAAAAACCGGAACCCGCTCCCGCCATACGCCAGAACGGCGCGCCTGCTGCCCAGCCCGGCAAGCAGTAATACCGGGCAGCAACCTGTCCCCTGCCGCGTTTGAAACACATTAAACGCCGCCATTGCAACCGTTATTCCAATTCCGTTCACCCGCAGGGGCGAGATTCATCGCGCCCCAATATTCCGCTCAACTCCCGGAGCGCAACGCCTCGATCCGCTCATCCAGCGGCGGATGGGTCATGAACAATTTCGAGAAGCTGCGTCCGCCGGAGATGCCGAACGCGGCGATCTTTTCCGGCAAGGCGGCCTGCTCGTGGTTGATCTTCAGGCGTTCCAAAGCGGCGATCATTTTGTTACGCCCCGCCAGGTTCGCCCCGCCCGCATCGGCGCGGAATTCGCGCTGGCGCGAGAACCACATCACGATGATGCTGGCCAGCACACCCAGCACCAGTTGCGCCACGATCTCGGCGGCGAACGCGCCGATGCCGGGGCCGTTGCGCCCGTCGTTCTTGAGCAGCACGCGATCCACGAAATAGCCGAACAGCTTGGAGAAGAAGATAACGAAGGTATTCACCACGCCTTGGATCAGCGCCAGCGTCACCATATCGCCGTTGGCGACATGGCTGATTTCATGCGCCAGCACCGCCTCGGCCTCCTCGCGGCTCATGTTGTGCAACAGCCCGGTGCTCACCGCGACCAGCGCAGCATTGCGGTTCCAGCCGGTCGCAAACGCATTCACATCGGGCGCGTCGTAGATCGCCACTTCCGGCATACCGATACCCGCTACTTGCGCCTGCCTGCTCACGGTGTCAACCAGCCAGCGCTCGGTCGGATCGATCGGGTTCTCGATAACCTGCGCGCCGACCATATGCTTGGCCGACCACTTGGACATCGCCAGCGAAACCAGCGAACCGGCAAAACCAATCACGGCAGACATCACCAGCAGCGCGCCGAAATTGATGCCCCCGGTCTCGTCCATCCAGCGATCCACCCCGAGCAGGCGCAACGTGATATTGATCACGAACAGCACCGCCAGGTTGGTCAAAACAAACAAGAAAATGCGTTTCATGCTGTTGTTTCCTCCATCAAAATACAGCGCGCAATTCAGCGCATCGGCTATATGGGGCGCATCCCCGTTTTTTTCAAGCGCGCAATTGGATAGGCAAACAGCGAAGAAGTTTCACTACACACCCACAGCAGAGAAACCTCAGGGTCTGACCCCTATTGTTCTCTATGGTTCTGCTAGCCCTAGGTTTTTCAACTCATGTTCTTCGAGCGGTGCCATCGGACATGCCTAATGTTAAAGTGAGGGGCTGCGCGCTTTTGCGCAGTCCCGCTTGAGCGTAGGGTTAGGCATTGGTTATTCGAAGCTCTGCCATGGCGCTGCGTAGGACGGACAGCGACGACTGAGCAAACAGAGCAGCAAGCGCCAAGCCAACGATGATGTCGGGCCAACCGGAGCCGGAAAGCCATACTCCCAAGGCAGCAAACAACACCGAGACGTTCGCTATGATGTCATTGCGCGAACACAGCCAAACCGACTGCATGTTTATGTCATCCGCACGATGACGCCACAGCAAGAATAGACACGAGCTGTTGGCAGCAAGTGCAAGTACGCCAATTACACCAATGGTTTCGAAGACCGGAACATGGGGGAAAAGAATTTTGTAAACCGCTTGGCCGAGAACGAAGACGGCAAATGCTGCCATGATGCCGCCCTTGAATAGAGCCGCCATAGCTTTCATTCTCGCACCGCGAGCGACGACGTAAATGCTGAAGCCGTAAACCAAGGCATCACCTAGCATATCCAAAGAATCCGCCAGTAGCGACAGCGAACCCGACATAAGGCCTGCTGTGAGTTCAACCAAGAACATAACGGCATTGATTCCGAGAACGATCTTGAGGATAGAACTCTGGCGATTGCGAAGCGCCTCGATTTCACATGCTTTATCGTTGCAACAATTAGCCATATCGGCTCCTCAAAAAATGCCTAATGTAAAATAGACACCCTAAGCCGGACAAGCCGGAACCAAAATGTAGGTCGGGCTCCGCCCGACATGGTGGGCAAAGCCCACCCTACGGATGCTATTTAACGCGTTGATAATAATATATAAACACAAAATTCTTGTCACGTTTTGACATCATTATTCGTAGGTGTGTTCGAGGTGAAACTCACGTAAAGCACAGGGCGTCAATAACCCTGCCTAATGCGCCTCATCCCAATTCTTCCCCTCGCCTAATTCAACCAATAAAGGTACTTTCAATTCGGCAACACCACACATCAGTTTGGGCAGCATATTCTTGACTAGATGCAATTCAGCCTGCGGCACTTCCAGCACCAGTTCGTCATGCACCTGCATGATGAGGCGGCTGTGCAGTTTTTCCTGTTCCAGCCAGTGCTGCACTTTGATCATCGCTAGCTTGATCAGGTCGGCGGCGGTGCCCTGCATCGGCGCGTTGATCGCGGCGCGTTCGGCGCCTTGGCGTTTCATGCCGTTGCTGGCGTTGATCTCCGGCAACCATAGCCTGCGGCCAAACACGGTCTCGACGTAGCCCTGCTGTTTGGCCTGTTCGCGGGTGCTGTCCATGTAGTTTTTTACACCGGGATAGCGCGCGAAGTAGCGGTCGATATAGGCGGTCGCCGCGCCGCGCTCGATACCGAGTTGCTTGGCGAGGCCGAACGAGGACATGCCGTAGATCAGGCCGAAGTTGATGACCTTGGCATAGCGGCGCTGTTCGCTGTCGACGTCGGCGGGCGCAACCATGAAGATTTCGGCGGCGGTGGCGCGGTGGATGTCTTCGTTGTTGGCGAACGCGGCCAACAAGCCCGCATCGCCGGACAGGTGCGCCATGATGCGCAATTCAATTTGAGAGTAATCGGCGGAGACGATGCGGCTGCCGGGCGGCGCGATGAACGCCTCGCGGATACGCCGCCCCTCGGCGGTGCGCACCGGGATGTTCTGCAGGTTCGGGTCGCTGGAAGCGAGACGCCCGGTCACCGCGACTGCCTGCGAGTAGCTGGTATGCACGCGCCCGGTCTGGCGGTCCACCATCTGCGGCAACTTGTCGGTATAGGTGGATTTGAGTTTCGCCATGCCGCGATAATCGAGCAGGATTTTCGGCAGCGGATAATCGAGCGCAAGTTCCTGCAACACCTCTTCGTCGGTGGATGGATCGCCGCTGGGCGTTTTTTTCTTGACCGGCAATTGCAGTTTGTCGAACAAAATTTCTCTCAGTTGCTTCGGCGAATTGAGGTTGAACGGCTGTCCGGCGGCTTCAAACGCCCTGGCTTCCAGCGCGATGAGCTTCTCGCCCAACTCGCGGCTCTGGATTCTCAACAGGTCGCAGTCGAGCAACACGCCGTTGCGCTCCATCGTATACAGCACATGCATGCCCGGCAGCTCGATGTCGCGATACACATGCTGTAGCCCGCTCTGCGCCTCGATCTGCGGCAAGAGGAATTGATGCAGTTGCAGCGTGATGTCGGCATCTTCGGCGGCGTAGCGCGTGGCGGTGTCGAGATCGACCTGGTCAAAACAGATTTTCTTTGCGCCCTTCCCGGCCACTTCGGCATAGCTGATGGTCTTCACGTTGAGATGACGCAGCGCGAGGTTGTCCATGTCGTGCGGTTTGTGGCTCTCCAGCACGTAAGATTGCAGCAGTGTGTCGTCGTGGATGCCCGCGAGGCGGATGCCGTGGTTGGAGAAAATATGCAGGTCGTATTTGAGGTTCTGCCCGAGCTTTTTGTGCCGCGAACTTTCCAGCCAAGGCTTGAGTTTGCGCAAGGCGTGATCGCGCTTGAGCTGATCCGGCGCGCCGGGATAGCGATGCGCCAGCGGCAGGTAGGCTGCCTCATGCGGCGTGACAGCGAACGAGATGCCGACCAGTTGCGCGTTCATCACGTCGAGGCCGGTAGTCTCGGTGTCCACACAGGCGAGGTCGGCAGCGAGCAGTTTTTCCAGCCAGGTATCGAGCTGGTGTTCGGTAAGGATGGTTTTGTAATGAGCGCTGTCGGTGCGTGTGGGAACTGCATCACCCTCTCCCCCGCCCTCTCCCGTCAAGGGAGAGGGAGTTGTGGAACCCCTCTCCCCTCCGTGGGAGAGGGGCTGGGGATAACCAATGACTTGCCCAGCGTTTTTTGCTGGGTTAGTCAGATGGCTAGTAGCTCCATCAGAGGGGGTGGCACCTAGCGTCAACTCGCGCAGCCAGTTCTTGAACTCGAACTTTTCATACAGGCCGCGCAGTTGCTCAATATCCGGCTGCGGGGGAAGCAATGCACTGTATGCCTGCGGCAACACCACATCGCATTTCACCGTGAGCAGGCGGCGCGCCTGCGGCAGCCAGTCCAGCGCGCGGCGCAAATTCTCGCCAACCACGCCGCCGACCTCGCCGGCATGCTGCATCAGGTTGTCCAGCGTGCCGTACTGCGCGAGCCACTTCACCGCCGTTTTTGGGCCGACCTTTTCCACGCCCGGCACGTTGTCCACCGCATCGCCGGTCAGCGTCAGATAATCGAGGATGCGTTCCGGCGACACGCCGAATTTGGCGGTTACATTGGCGATGTCCAATGTCTCGTTGCTCATGGTATTGATCAGCGTCACATGCTCGTTCACCAGTTGCGCGAGGTCTTTGTCGCCCGTCGCAACGATGCAGCGCGCGCCGTCCCGCGCGGCCTGTTGCGCGAGCGTACCGATCACGTCATCCGCCTCCACGCCTTCCAACATCAACAGGTTCCAGCCGGATGCGGCGATGGTCTGGTGAAGCGGCTCGATCTGCCGCACCAGATCGTCCGGCATGGACGGGCGGTGCGCCTTATACTGCGGATACCAGTCGTCGCGGAAGGTTTTGCCTTTTGCGTCGAACACGCACAGGCTATAATCCGCCGGGTAATCGTGGCGCAGGCGGCGCAGCATGTTGAGCACGCCATAGATCGCGCCAGTCGGGAAACCTTCGCGGTTGCGCAGATCGGGCATCGCATGAAACGCGCGGTACAGGAAGGACGAGCCGTCCACCAAGAGTAATGTTTTACTTGAACTCATTTTGTTCGTTTTAATTTTTGCCAAAGGGTCATCACATGAACATACCGCCCAAACTGCCCTCTCCCGCAATACCGGAAGTATGGAACTCCAAGGAGGCCTGGCGCGTATTCGGCATTATGTCAGAGTTCGTCTCCGCCACCGACCGCCTTAACCGGATTCATCCCGCGGTGACCGTCTTCGGCAGCGCGCGCACCAGGCCGGATCAGCCCTATTACAAACTCACCGAAGAGATTTCGCGCCTGCTTTCCGACGCAGGATTTTCGGTCATTTCCGGCGGCGGACCCGGCATCATGGAAGCCGCCAACAAGGGCGCGTTCTACGGCAAATCGCCCAGCGTCGGGCTGAACATCCAGTTACCGCACGAACAGACCAGCAATCTTTACCAGAATATCAGCCAGACCTTCCAGCATTTCTTCGCGCGCAAGGTGATGTTCGTGAAATTCGCCAGCGCCTATGTGGTGATGCCCGGCGGCTTCGGCACGCTCGACGAATTGATGGAAGCGCTGACGCTGGTGCAGACCGGCAAGACGCGCAAAATGCCGATCGTGCTGGTGGGCAGCAAATTCTGGGGCGGCATGATCGAATGGTTCCGCACCACGCTGCTGGAAGAAAAAGTCATCAGCCCGGACGACATGAATCTGATCCAGCTCATCGACGAACCGGAAGCCGTGGTCAGCGCGATTTTCAAACACTACGAGACACGCGGCTTCGAGCCATCCGAAGCGGAACGCGAGCGGCAGTTGTATTTGTAGAATTTTATCTTTCCGTAGGTTGGGCACGCCGCGCTTTGCCCAACCTACATCCTGAATCCAATTAATCGCTACATCTCGCGAACATGCCGCATGTAAAAAGCTTCGCCCCCATTGAAAACACCGATGCCAGAATCCTCATCCTGGGCAGTATGCCCGGCGAAGCATCGCTCCGGGCAGGTCAGTATTACGCGCATCCGCGCAATCTGTTCTGGCGCATCATGGGTGAGCTGGTCGGCGCCAACCCTGACTCGCCTTATGAGCAGCGTGTTCAAGCGCTGAATTCGGCGCGGATAGCCCTGTGGGACGCACTCCGTTCCTGCCGCCGGAAAGGCAGCCTCGATTCCAATATCGATCACGGCTCTCTCACTCCCAACAACTTTGGCAAATTCTTCCGATGCCACCCAAAAATCACCCATGTCTTTTTCAATGGCGCAAAGGCTGAAGAGTGCTTCCGGAAGCATGTGCAACCCATAGCCGGAATCAAGGACATCGAGTATCTGCGCCTGCCGTCTACCAGCCCCGCGAACGCATCAATTTCATATGGGGGCAAGCTGGAGGCATGGCGGGCCGTAACAAAATGCTTGCCTTAACCCGCACAGACTGCCCGCACATCGGCTAAAATGTGCGCATTACAACCCAGCGAGACCGACGCGATGCGCTTCCTATACTTTTTTCTACTGAGCTGTTTCTCCCTTACCGCTTTCGCCCAGAAGCCGGTTCCCGACAATCTTGAGCCGCTGACTCCGCCTCCCGCATTCAATGCCGCAGCGGATGCCGCCCCGGATGATGAGCCGCAGGTGACCATCACCAAACAAACCGAGCAGACTGTCGAAGAATATCGCATGGGGGGTAAACTTTACATGATCAAGATAACTCCAAAAGTCGGCCCGGCTTATTATTTTGTGGATGATAAGGGCGACGGCAAATTTGTGCGGCAGGAAAGCCTCGATTCCGGCATCCGCCCGCCGCGCTGGGTCGTTCATCGCTTTTAGTGATGTCTGTTTATACTACGGTTTCCGAAACAAAACTCACCGCCACGTTATATCCGAACTTGATGGCGCACGTTGCTACCGCGCAGGCCGTCTGGCCATAGAGAGGCATTATGGAACCGCAACGTTTGGCAACTGCGCAAGGCTGGCAATGGATCAAACAGGGCTATGCGCTGTTCATGAAAGCGCCGCTGCTGTGGGTCGTGTTACTGGTGATCTGCTTTATCGCAATGATCGGATTGTCTGCGGTGCCGGTGGTAGGCGAGCCGCTCGCCAGTTTGCTGTTGCCCGCAGTATTGGTCGGCCTGATGGCCGGATGCCGCGCGCTGGAGCAAGGCGAGGAATTGGAATTGGCGCACCTGTTCAGCGGATTCCAGCAACACACCGCTCAACTGGTCACGCTGGGCGGCATCGCGCTGGTCGGGCAATTCCTGATCTTCGGGGTGATGATAATGGTCGGCGGGGCCACGCTGGTCAGCATTCTGATGAGCGGCCAGCCGCCGCAAGACCCTGAAATCATCAGGCAGGCCGTCTCGGGTGCGGGCATTGCCGTGCTGCTCGGCGTCACACTGTTCACCGTGCTCGTCATGGCCATGCAATTTGCGCCGATGCTGGTATTCTTTAACAACATCGCGCCGGTGACGGCGATGAAGCTGAGTTTCCGCGCATTCATTTACAACGTCGGCCCGATAACAATGTATGGGGTGGCATTCATATTCCTGGCGATACTCGCCACTATTCCAATGATGCTCGGCTGGCTCGTGCTGATGCCGGTCATGTTCACTTCGGCATATATTGCCTACAGCAATATCTTCCCCGCCGCAAAGGAAAGCCAGCCACCCGTCAAGGCGGACGATATATTTACGCAAGACACGTTTTAATTCTCGGAAAACCGCTGTATCAGATTCTCGCGCTGGCCTTGCGGATTTCCACATCGAGTTCCGCATAATTCATGGTTACCGGAAATTGCGGGAATTCCCGAACCACATTCTCAGGCGGGTGAAACAGGATGCCGGCATGCGCTTCGCTCAGCATGGCCGTGTCGTTATATGAATCGCCGACCGCGATCGTCTTGTAATTGAGCTCCCGGAAACGCTTTACCGCTTCGCGTTTCTGGTTCGGCATACGCAGGTGATAATTGACCAAAATACCGCTGGCATCGGCTTCCAGCTTATGGCAGAACAGCGTCGGCATGCCCAGTTGCCGCATCAGCGGCATGGCAAACTCATAGAAAGTATCGGAAAGAATGATGACCTGGAAACGCTGGCGCAGGTCGTCGAGAAAATCCTTGGCGCCTTCCATCGGCCCCATCGCCGCGATCACCGCCTGAATGTCGGGCAGGCCGAGCTTGTGCTGCGCCAGAATGCCCAGCCGGTATTTCATCAACTTGTCGTAATCGGGTTCATCGCGTGTGGTGCGCCGCAATTCCGGGATGCCGGTGCGTTGTGAAAACTCGATCCAGATTTCCGGGACGAGGACGCCTTCGAGGTCGAGACAAACGAGTTGCACGAGAAAACTCCATGTTGAAGCGGTGCGCCGCGATGTGTGAATTCTACCATCCCTGAAAACTGCCCGGCGCATTCCTGATTACGGCGCTACTCCTGTCAGCAAACGTAGCGTGCGCTATGCGCACGATTAAGAGCCTATTTCAGTAGGTTTCATACCCCGCGCCGTTTGCCTGCGGGATGCAGTGCAAGGCGCGGGCTGCGCCGTGTAGCCATTCTCCACAAGCAGGCCGCAACGCCGCAATGCGCCCGCAGGCAAGCGACCCTCCGGGTTGGGGCTGGGTATGAAACCTACTGAAATAGGCTCTAAACCGGGAGCGCGGACATCTTGCCCGCATTTGATTCGATTACACCGCCGTCAGCTTCGCATATTCCAGCGCCAGCCATTTGCTTCCCGCACGTTTGAAATTGACCTGCACGCGCCCTTCATTGCCGCTGCCTTCGGTATCGGTCACCACGCCTTCGCCGAACTTCTGGTGGAACACGCGCTGGCCGACATGCCACATTGCCTTGGGCGAAGGTGGCGCCCTCTCAGCCGGGCTTGAGGCAAACGCATTAACATAACTGCCGGTTTCGTGGCTACCTGATTCAAATGTCTTGCGCGCGCTAAACCGTGGTGTCAGCCAATGCAGCAACCCCTCCGGCAACTCGCTCAAGAAGTTTGACGCTCTGCCGTAGCTCACCTGCCCATGCAGCATGCGGCTTTGCGCGAAGCTCAGGTAAAGCCTGCGACGCGCGCGGGTGATCGCGACATACATCAGGCGGCGCTCCTCATCCAGCCCGCCATCTTCGCGCTGGCTGTTCTGGTGCGGAAACAGGCCGTCTTCCAAGCCGGTAATGAACACGGTATGGAACTCCAGTCCCTTGGCGGAATGTACCGTCATCAGATGCAGCGCATCGTCCTGGTCGCCCGCCTGATGTTCGCCCGCTTCCAGCGAGGCGTTTGACAAAAAAGCGGTGAGACTTTCATCCTCGTTTTCTTGAACAAACTGAGACGCTGCATTGACAAGCTCATTTAAGTTCTCTAACCGATCAGCAGCTTCTTGTTGTTTTTTCCCTGTTTCGTTTTGGTAATAAGCATTCAGGCCGCTGTGCTCCAGCACATGATCGATGATTTCGGGCAGCGGCAATTCGCGCGTCGCACCGCGCAGCGATTCGATCAGCGCGACGAAGGCGGAAACTTTGCCGCCCGCGCGTGCCGCCGCATCGAATAGCGTAGTCGAATTCATCTTCGCCGCTTCCTGCAACTGCTCGACGCTGCGCGCACCGATGCCGCGCGTCGGAAAATTGATGATGCGCAGCAGCGCATTATCGTCGTCGATATTCTCCATCAGGCGCAGATAGGCCAGCGCGTGCTTGATTTCCTGCCGCTCGAAGAAGCGCAGTCCGCCGTATACGCGGTACGACAGTCCGGCAGACACCAGCGCATGTTCCAGCACGCGCGACTGCGCGTTGGAGCGGTACAGCAACGCGATCTCCCTGAGATTGATGCCTTCGGATTTCAACTGGCGTATCTCGTCAACGATGAAGCCTGCCTCGTCCACGTCGGTCGCCGCTTCGTATACGCGCAGCAACTCGCCGCCGTTCTCCGAAGTCCACAGATTTTTGCCGAGACGGTTGCGATTGTTGCTGATCAGCGCGTTGGCCGCGTCGAGGATGTTGCCGTGCGAGCGATAGTTCTGCTCCAGCTTGATGACGTTCTGCACATGGAAATCGCGCGTCAGTTCCTGCATGTTGCCGACGTTCGCGCCGCGAAACGCGTAGATCGATTGGTCGTCGTCCCCGACAGCAAAAAGCGCCGCAGGCGCGGCGTTTGCCCCCTCTCCCCCAGCCCCTCCCCCGCGAAGGGGGGAGGGGTGCAGTGGGAGATAACCAGCGACTTGGCTGCCGTCTTTTGGCAGCCTAGTCGAATGGCTAGCAGTTCTATCAGGGTTGGGGAGAGGGCGTTTTTCACCAACCCCCGCCAGCAATTTCAGCCATTGGTATTGCAGCTTGTTGGTATCCTGAAATTCATCCACCAGAATATGCTTGAAGCGCTCCTGATAATGCTCGCGCAGTTGCGCGTTGCGCGACAACAGATCGTAGCAGCGCAGCAACAACTCGGAAAAATCCACCGCCCCTTCGCGCTGGCACTGCGCATCGTATTCGGCGAATATTTCCACCTTGCGCCGCGTGTATGGGTCGTAGGCTTCTACCTCGTTCGCCCGCAGCCCCTGCTCCTTGCTAGAGCTGATGAAGCTCTGCACCTCGCGCGGCGGAAACTTTTCATCGTCGACGTTCATCGCCTTCATCAGGCGTTTGATCGCGGAGAGCTGGTCGCCGGAATCGAGAATCTGGAAGGCCTGCGGCAGGTTCGCTTCGCGGAAATGCGCGCGCAACATCCGGTTGCACAGCCCGTGGAACGTGCCGATCCACATGCCGCGCGTGTTGATCGGCAGCATCGCCGTCAGGCGCGTCACCATCTCCTTCGCCGCCTTGTTGGTGAAGGTCACCGCGAGGATACCGTGCGGGCTGACCGCCCCGGTGCTGATCAGATAGGCGATGCGTGTCGTCAGCACGCGCGTCTTTCCGCTGCCCGCCCCGGCAAGGATCAGCGCGGATTGGTGCGGCAATGTAACAGCTTGGCGTTGTTCGGGATTGAGGCCGGAAAGCAGGAAAGAATTCATTTTCGAATTATCCCACAGCGGCGCAACAACCATGAAATCCCCTTAGTATATGGAAATTACAAATGTACCAATTTATTTGGCATCACCGTAGAGCGATTGTAGGAGCGACCTCCAGAGCCTGCCCCGGACTCGATCCGGGGTCGCGATTGGGGGGGGGAATCGCGGTCTGGAGACCGCTCTCACGGAGGTCGCTCCAATTTTGTTCTCGGCTCGCCCGATTTTTTATAAACGGTATTTTTGTAACTACCATCTCCCTTACGCGTTTGCCTCTGTGCGGTTCAGGCGCGGGTCGAACGCATCGCGCACCGCGTCGGCGAACAGGTTGGCCGCAAGCACCAGCGCCAGCATGAAACAGAATGCCGCCGCCAATGCCCACCACACCATCGGCTCGCGCCCCATTTCCAGCCGCGCCGCGTTGATCATGGTGCCGAAGCTGATCGTTGAAGGGTCGACGCCGACGCCGACGTAGGACAGCACGGCCTCGGCCAGCACCAGCGCGCTGAAGTCCATCACCAGCGCGATCAGGATGATATGCATCACGTTCGGCACGATGTGGCGCGTGAGGATACGGAACGACGACACGCCGAACGCTTGCGCCGCCTGGATGTATTCCAGCTCGCGCAGTTTCAAGGTTTCGCCGCGCAGCAGGCGGCACAGTCCGGTCCAGCTCGTCACGCCGAGGATCAGGCACAGGAACACCAGGCGCAGGTCGGCGCGCGACGCGGCGGTGTCGAACCACTCGGGGTGGGTGTCGATGGTGACCTGCATCATCAGCACCGCCGCCGCAATCAGCAACACGCTGGGGATGGAACTCAGCACGGTGTAGATGTACTGGATCACATCGTCCACCCAGCCGCGCAGATAGCCCGCCGCGATGCCGAGCAACAACGCCAGCGGCAGCGTCACCAGCGTGGTCACCGTGCCGATGATCAGGCCGGTGCGAATACTTTTCAGCGACAGGTACAGCACGTCCTGCCCGACCTTGTCGGTGCCGAGGACGTGATAGGCGGCGGCGAGGTTGAAGGTGGCGCCGATGAGGGCGGAAATGATGAGCGTGGTGGTGATTACGGCACACCGTGTCTTGTTCCCCGTCATTCCGGCTGGAACCCCCATCCTAACCTTCCCCCTGTGAGGGGGAAGGGACGATTGCCTCCTCTCCCGCAAGCGGGAGAGGATTGAGGTGAGGGCTGCCGGAATCCAGCGGGTTAAAAAATCACCGCGTAGCGGTTCATCGTGGGTTTGTCCGCTTTGCGGGATATTTGATTGACTGGATTCCGGCCTGATAAAACTACTAGCCATTCGACTAGGCTGCCCAGAAACGCCAGCCAAGTCGCTGGTTATGCGCGGGAATGACGAAATTATGACCAGCAGCAATACACCAACCGTAAATCCACCCAGCGCACCGATCAACGCCCGCTGCGCCACATCCCCATCGCGCTGCGACTCATCCGCCAGATGCGCGCCGCCGAATTTCAAACGCGGGTAATCGCGCAGCACCCTGCCCCGCGCATCGCTGATGCTTTCCTTTGCGTATAACGTCAGCGCCAGCGGCGCGGAATAGGTTTTTTCGGTTTGCGTGCGCAACGGTTCGATCAGCTTGTCGAACACGCTCAGCACTTCCGGCGAATACACTTTCCCGCCGCCATTCGTTTCAGGCAGGGCGGCGCGGTAATGCAGTGTATCCAGCAGCCCCACCAGCAGGAACAGCGACAGCACCAGCAACGACACCATCGCCGTCGCGCTCTGCGCCACGCGCCGCCACGGCAGCAGCAGATGCCCGTGCTGTCTGATGTACCAGGCACCGGCGATGCACGCCGCCAGCAGCAGAAACACCAGCGCGTCGCTCCACAGGATGACCGGCATGAAGCTCATTGCAACCTCACCCTCGGGTCAACCATCGTGTAGGAAATATCGGTCAGGATCAGCCCGACGATGTACAGCAGCGAGCCGAGAAATACCATCGCGCGCACCACGCTGAAATCCTGCGCGTTGATCGCGTCGATAGTGTAGCTGCCGAGGCCGGGGATGCCGAAAAACGACTCGGTGAGCAGGCTGCCCATGAACAGCAGCGGGATGACCACGACCACGCCGGTGAGGATCGGGATCATCGCGTTCTTCAGCACATGGCGGAACAGCACGCGCAATTCCGACAATCCCTTGGCGCGCGCGGTGCGCACATAGTCCTTGCCGATTTCTTCGAGGAAAATGGTGCGATACCAGCGGCTGCTGGAGCCGACGCTGCCGATCACGCCGATCACGATCGGCAGCGCCACAAACTTGAGGCCACCAATACCGCCGTCGTAGCCGGAAATGGGCACCAGATGCCACAGCTTGCTCACCACGAATTGCCCGCCGATGATGTAGAACAGCCCGGACACCGACATCAGCAGCACGCACAACGCCACCCCCGCGATGTCCAGCGCCGTGGCGCGGAACAGCGTCATCAGCAGCGCGAAGCTGATATAGGCGACGAGCCCGATAAGGAAAGTCGGCAGCGCAATCGCCAGGCTCGGCCCCATGCGTGTGGCGATCTCGCGCCCGATGCTGCGCCCGTCGTCCGAGTAGCCAAAGTCCAGCACGAACATGCTGGCGGACTTCTGCCAGAAGATTGTGTCGGTGATTTTGCCCGCGCCGCCGGACGCGCCGTTGAGCAGCAGCGGTTTGTCATAGCCGTGCTGCTGCTTCCATTTTTCGATGGCTTCGGGCGTGACCCGCTTGATGCCGAGCTGCATCCGCGCCATGTCGTCCGGGGTATTCACCACGAAGAACAACGCAAAGGTGAGCAGGTTCACCCCGATCAGGATCGGCACGGCGTAGAGAATACGGCGCAGCAGGTAGGCAAGCATCGGGCGTCTATCGTATGCAAGTAACGGTTGCGCGGATTATAGGGCAATATCGTGGCTCAGTCGGTCTGGGCTATTCCTAAGCCGGACAAACCGGAACCAAAAAAGTGAAGCTGCCTTACTCTTACTGTGTCACAAAACGCTGAAGGGCGCATTGCGGCGTTAAAATCAGGCTCAAAATGCTCATTTACTACATGTAAACTCCGCTTTTTCGCCCGATTTTGCCTTGCACTGCATCCCTTGATCGCTTTGTGACACAGTAAGATTACCTACGCAGCTTAAGCGGCGAATCAGAAGTTTGGTAGAATGCCGCCAAAGCGGTTTCCCTCACGGATGACAATTGCGGGTATGGGGCATAAAGGCGGGGCCATGGTTTTTTACTATGTAATTTTTACTATGTAGTTTTTATTATGTAACTGGCATAATGCCGCTTCCCAAGCGAAATTATGCATCTTTAACACACGCAATCCGGATAATTTGAATCTGCAATCCATGAATAAATTTAACCTCGATCGGTCTGATGTTGTTTGCAACCGCAGACTGTTGTTCGCCGCCGCGTTGCGCAGGAATTTCCACGCATGAGCGATCTTTCCGAAGATCTGAATAAAAAGCTTGGCGAGGCCGTGGAGCGTATGCCCGCTTTCCCGAAGAGCGTGCAGAAAATTCTCGAGTTGACGCGTGATCTCAACTGCTCCCCGAAGGTTCTGGTGCAAGTCATCGAAAACGACCCGGTCATCACGATGAAGATCCTGCGGGTTCTCAATTCGGCCTATTACAGGTTGCCCAGCAAGATCACCTCGATCAACCACTCGGTGGTATTTCTCGGCCTGAATACCGTCAAGAACATCGCGCTGAGCATTGCCGCGATCGGTATCCTGCCCAAGAAAAATGCCGCCGGTTTCGATGTCGGCCAATATCTGCTGCATTCCCTGTCAACCGCCGCTATCGCCAAGCATTTATCCATCAAGATAGGCGGTGCAGACCCGATGGACTGTTACGTTGCGGGGCTGCTGCACGATTTCGGCAAGATCGTATTCGCCCAGTTCATGCCGGAACAGTTCAAGATAGCGCTCGAAAAAAGCCCAGAACTCAATATAGCGCTGTTTACGGCGGAGCAGGCGGCCATCGGGACAGACCACACCGTCGTCGGCTCGATGCTGGCCGAGAAATGGCAGTTCCCGAAACTGCTGATCGATAGCATCCGCAACCATCACTCGGAGAAGGCGGGCGCGACGGTAATGGGGGCATGTGTATTTGCCGCCAACCAGATCAGCAAGAAAAGCGGGTTCGGGTTCGCCGGAGATGCATGTGTGGAGAATCTGCCCCCTGCAGTTGCCAAACATTTCGGCTGCAGCCTCGATGTCTTGATCGATTCCATCGGCGAAGAAGAATTGTCAAAAATTCTAGAACATGCCAGACAATTCGCCCAAGTGGACGCATCATGAAAATAAAATTCTGGGGGGTGCGAGGTTCAATTCCATCGCCCCGCGCCGGCACGGTGCGATACGGCGGCAATACGACCTGCATCGAAATCCGCACGGACAACAATGAGCTGATTATTCTCGACGGGGGCACCGGAATTTTCCCGCTGTCACAGACCCTCCTGAAAGAGATGCCGGTCACCGCCAATATATTCATCACCCACAGCCACTGGGATCACATCCACGGCCTGCCTTTCTTTATCCCGAACTTCATCCCGGGCAACAAAATGAGATTGCACGGCGCGCTCGACCCGGTTTCCGGGCGAGGAATAGAACAAGTCATGGATGTGCAACTGCAATATAGCTACTTCCCGGTACGCGAGGCCGAGATGAAGGCGAGCATCGAATACATTTCATTGTCGCCCGGCGAGACAATCAGTGCGGGCTCGGCCACGGTGACGGCAACCCTGCTGAACCATCCGGTCGTCAATTTCGGCTATCGTGTGGAATGCAACGGCAAATCGCTGTTCTTTACCGGGGACCATGAGCCGTATTCCAATATCTACTCGCCGGGTGACGAAAGTTATGAGGAATACCGCGGGCTGGTCGAAGTGCAGGAACGGATGGTTTTCGACGCGATGCACGGCGTGGATGTGCTGATTGCCGATTCCTCCTACACCATAGATGAATATCCCGCCAAAAAAGGCTGGGGGCACGGCACGTTCGATTCCTGCATGCAAATGGCCGATGCGATCGGCGCAAAAATCCTTTACTGCACCCACCACGAACCGACGCGCGACGATGATGCCCTGGAACGCGAATTTGCCAAGGCGCTGGAAAGACATCCGCGACGCGAAGGGCTGGCGGATTTCCGGCTGGCGCGAGAGGGTGTCGAGCTTGAGTTCTAGCGGCTCCCTTATTCTTACTGTGTCACATAGCGCTGAAGGGCGCATTGCGGCGTTAAAATCGGGCTCAAAATGCTCATTTACGCTATGTAAACTCCGCTTTTTCACCCGATTTTGCCTTGCACTGCATCCCTTGATCGCTATGTGACACA
>JACREB010000033.1 GCA_016218475.1 Nitrosomonadales bacterium
CCGCCCACACGCGCAACGCGGCTTCATTCAGCCGACCGGACAGCGCTTGATATTTTGCTTCTATCGTCGTCATGTCACTCATATCTCCACGATAGAGGAATTGTCGCAATTGTTCAAGTTATTTTTGCTTAACTCCTTACTTGCAATATATTGCTAGAATGCCATATATGAAAGCGCAACTCGTCATTAAGGACAGGATTCGCAAAAACGATACGTTGATCGAGCGGGTTGTCTGGGCCGTTCCAACTCCCGTGAACGGATGCACACACTATTTCAAATACCGGCTTTACTGTGGGCAGAATGGTGAAACAGTGGCGCGCTATGACAATGAATCAGGCAAAGGCGACCATCGGCATCTGGGCAAAAACGAACGTCAGCAACCCTACCTGTTCATAACGCTGGAGCAGCTTATTATTGATTTCGAGACGGATATCATCCGCCTGTCAGGAGACAAAAATGAAAGCGATTATTGAGCTGACCAGTTGGAAAACCTCCCAGGCGCGAGCCTTGCGCGCGGCAAAGAAAGCCGACGCCGGCAAGCGCGTCCCGGCAGATTACCACCTTGATTTTGATTCGATGGCGAGCCTCTTCTCGGACATTACGCCGGCGCGGATGCAAGTGATCGAAGCATCCAAACAGCTTGGCGCGCTCAGTGTTTATGCCTTATCCAAGGCGATGGGGCGGAATTACTCGAACGTGCATCGCGATGTCCGCAAATTGCTGGAACTCGAACTTCTGGCACGCGACGAAGACGGAAAAGTTTATGTACCCTGGAAAGACGTGGTGCTGAATGTCTCCCTGACGGGTGACACGCTGGCGGCGTGACATCCAGTACAAGCGCGGATAAACCCGGCACCGGACGGCAAATCGGCCAGCGGCTGCGCCAATTCAACCCTGACGATTGTCGTGCCGTTACTGTTGTCGCCAACATTCAGCGCGGCAATGCTGTTCTTTGCAGACACACTGCCCGCGACTGACATCAACCCGGAAAATATCCAGCCTGCAAATTTCATGTTTTTACCTGATTGATTAAACCCAGATTGTCCATTAGGCCATAAAACGCCTGTTTTGAATGGGTTTCTAATGGAATCCATTAGAGATTTCCCTTATTTTTCAATGAGGTGTTGTTCTAATGAACAATCTGGGTTAAATCCCGGATTGCATCCGGGTTACGCTTAGGGCTGCACAAATGGGCCATTGCGGAAAAAAGGATCGTTCGGGTTTTCAGTATCTATGCGATCAGTTGGCAATGCTCCACGCCAGCAAAGATTTACCTCGCGGCAAATGTTGTAATGTAAGTGATCCTTCCAAACCGCCCCAATTTTGGAGCCTACCGCCACCTCTTGCGATTCCTTCACCACCGGATTATCGCTTACGCCGTTTCTGGGAGACGGAATGAACATCCGCCTTGCGCTCCACTTTCTGCCTCCGTCAGCAACCAATTCGTGAAGCGATCCACCTTGACATCAAACGACTGGTTCGCAAGCATCGACGGGGACGGGTCAAGATATTGCGCAACGTGTAATAGGGGGCAGGACAAAACCGGGGGCAGTCGGTGCCAGGGCATGGTGAGGTAGACTACCCCTTATTTCTAATTTCGGGCTACGCGAAGCATGGGCGCGCTTCGCACAGCCGCCTTTAGCGTCTTTCTTGGGAGAATAGTCATGGATACAAAGAAGTTGGCCCACATCCTTTTCATCGGTGGAATCTTTTTGCTTATTGCCGCACTTCTCTGATGGGCAGCTTTTTACAACGCAATCGTGAAGCAACTGGGCGGAAACCTCTCCGATGCTTTTAGTTGCCTCTACTCAAGCGATGGTGCTTGCGGTATGGCTATCGGCATCGCGCAGATGGCAGGCAAGACCCCATATAGCCCGTTTGTATTCTGGATTGGCGCTGTAGGCCTCTCTGTTGGCGGCCTGATGAAGGCGACTCTGAAACCTCAAGGTCAGGCTTCATCGCCTGAAAACTGAGTCCAGCTAACGTCAGGGTTGTGGTGTAACCGCGATGCCGCCCAACTCGGACACGATATGCTCTCTCTTCTCACACATGGAGGACACATGAAAACGCGCATCATTTCCAGCACGATCTTCGCCGTCTCGTTGAGCGTCTCACCTGCGATTTATGCGGATTGTTGGCGACTGCCAAATGGTCAGACCCTAACAACAAATGCCGGCTCGACTCCCCCTGTTAACGGCGCTCAGCGAATCCAATGCCCCAGTCAACAACAACTTACCATACAGCCTTCGACCCGGTATCCAATCGCGGGAGCCATTACGCAGCCTTTTGGTGTCCCGTGGTCGGTGAAACCCTGGAAAACACATACCGGTATCGATATCGCGGCTTCTGCGGGCACTCCTGTTCCGTCGGTTAGTGCGGGTACTGTCGCTGCGATTAGGAATCTGGGCGGGGAGTGGGGATATGCTGTGGTTATACGAGAAGCAAGCGGTTTAGCGCGCGGATATGCGTCGAGAAGACGCTTGCGTTTGCGTATAGTAGCCATTGCGAAATCATGCCAGTTTTTGCAGAGCTTGCAAACACTGAAAACCGGCTTCCAACAAGGCTTTCAAACGAACACATGACCATTTTTACCCACACTCTTTCACGAAGACCCTTTAGTTTGTTCTGTTTTCATCTGCTTGCAACTCCTCCGGTTGTACATCTGGCCGTTTCCCGGCCTGTTTTGTAACTGGCTACACACCGATTTCCCCCGCATTTGTCTAATTTTTGTTAAGCCAAACGCCGGGTGGCATCTACCCAGTTCCCTACAATCTACTACCGGTTACTCCAAAAAGCAACTGGTAATTACTGCCATGGTAATTACTGCCAAGATGGTAGTTTTTGTGTATGAGCCTGATGAATGAAAAGGAAGCTTTCGGCAAGCGGCTGACGCGTTTGCTCAACGACGCGGGGATAAGTACTGCCAGCCCGACCCTTGTGGCACGCGAGTTCAACCGGCGCTATCTGGGTAAATCGGTTACTACGCAAGCTGTGCGCAAGTGGTTGAATGGGGAAGCCATTCCAGCAGGAGATAAAATCCGCGCTCTGGCAAAATGGCTGAAGGCATCACCCCACTGGCTGCACTATGGGGAAAACGAAAAAAGCGCGGTGACGCTGAAGATTGAAGGGGAGCGCAATACATACGGGGAAGATGCAACCATAACTCTGCCGGAAGATTTCCAGCGCCTGGCACCCAGGCACAAGGCAATGGTGTGCGAGATCGTGCATGCCTTGTTGCGCGCGGGAAAGCGTTGATTAACTCCAGTTTCGTAGGTTGGGTTAGCAGTTTCATGGTTTGACTGGCTCACCACCGACGGACGTAACCCAACAGCCTTTTTAATGATGATGTTGGGTTACGCAAAAAGCCGCTAACCCAACCTGCGAAAAACACGCCCAGTGCCGCACACGGTGTTAAAATCGCGCTCCAAAATTTTCCGCGATTGAAATTTAATGCTTTCCACCGCCAATATCACCATGCAATTCGGGGCGAAGCCCCTGTTTGAAAATGTCTCCGTAAAATTCGGCGACGGCAACCGCTACGGGCTGATCGGCGCGAACGGTTGCGGCAAAACCACCTTCATGAAAATCCTCGGCGGCGATCTGGAGCCTTCTTCCGGCAATGTGATGCCGGACAAGGATGAGCGGCTCGGCAAGTTGCGCCAAGACCAGTTCGCCTACGAGGAGATGCGCGTGCTCGACGTGGTGATGATGGGGCACACCGAGATGTGGGCGGCGATGTCGGAGCGCGATGCGATTTACGCCAACCCGGACGCGCTGGAAGAAGACTACATGCGCGCCGCCGACCTGGAGGCGCAGTTTGCCGAATACGACGGCTACACCGCCGAACCTCGCGCCGGGGAATTGCTGCTCGGCGTGGGCATCGCGATCGAGTTGCACAACGGGCCGATGCGCGAAGTCGCGCCCGGTTTCAAGCTGCGCGTGTTGCTGGCGCAGGCGCTGTTTTCCGATCCCGACATCCTGCTGCTGGACGAACCGACCAACAACCTCGACATCAATACCATCCGCTGGCTCGAAGACATCCTGAATGCACGCAATTCGACGATGGTAATCATTTCGCACGACCGCCATTTCCTGAACAGCGTGTGTACCCACATGGCCGACCTGGATTACGGCAAGATCACCGTTTATCCCGGCAATTACGACGACTACATGCTTGCCTCGACGCAGGCGCGCGAACAGCAGTCGGCAGACAACGCGAAGGCCAAGGAAAAAGTGGCCGAACTGAAAGCCTTCGTGGCGCGTTTCTCGGCGAATGCTTCCAAGGCCAAACAGGCCACCTCGCGCGCGCGCCAGATCGACAAGATCAAGATCGAAGACATCAAGCCGTCCAGCCGCCAGTACCCGTTTATCCGTTTCGAATACGACGAGCGCGACAAGCTGCACCGCGTTGCGGTAGAGGTGCAGAAGTTATCGAAAGGCTTCGACCGGATGCTGTTTTCCAATGTGAATTTCCGCATCGACGCGGGCGAAAAAATCGCCATTATCGGCCCGAACGGTATCGGCAAAACCACGCTGCTGCGCTGCCTCGCGGGCGACCTAGCGCCGGATGTTGGCACCGTAAAATGGACGGACAAGGCCAGGATCGGCTACTACGCGCAGGATAGCGCCGCCGAATTTGCCGAAGACAAACTCATGATGGACTGGATGACCTACTGGCGCGGCCCGAACGACGACGACCAGACGGTGCGCGGCACGCTGGGCCGCCTGCTGTTCTCCGGCGACGAAGCCAAAAAAAGAGTGCAGGTACTATCCGGCGGCGAGAAGGGGCGCATGCTGTTCGGCAAGCTGATGCTGCAACGTCCCAATGTATTGCTGATGGACGAGCCGACCAACCACATGGACATGGAATCCATCGAGTCGCTCAACACCGCGCTCGAACTGTACAAAGGCACGCTGATTTTCGTCAGCCACGACCGCGAGTTCGTGAGTTCGCTGGCGACGCGCATCTTCGAGATTTCCGCCAAGGGCGTGACCGACTACCACGGCAATTACGAAGAATATTTGCGCGATCAGGGCATGGCGCTGTAAAGCTCACTTGCGGGAATTCTGTCCCGCTCTGCAAACAACACTTGACCGATATAAACTATTTGTTTATTGTTCTGGCATGATACGCAACTTCGCCAGCACAGAGACAGGACAATTCTTTGCCACGGGCAAATCGCGGCGGTTCCCGCCGGACATTCTCAAACGCGCGGCGATGCGCCTGACACAACTGGATGCCGCCACTCGCATCGAGGATTTGCGGCTTCCCCCCTCGAACCGTCTGGAAGCGCTGGCGCATGACCGCGTTGGACAGTGGAGCATACGCATCAACGACCAATGGCGCGTGTGCTTCCGTTTTGAAAATGGCGACGCATTCGACGTTGAGATCGCCGATTACCATTAAGGGAGAACCATCATGGCCAAAAAAGGACTGCCAGCAATCCATCCGGGAGAATATCTGCGCGAAACCTTGGGCGAGTTGAACATCTCACAAGCAGAGTTCGCACGCGCCACCGGCGTTTCGCCGATGCGCATCTCGCATATCATCAAAGGAACTCGTCCGGTGACGGCAGAGCTTGCGTTGCTGTTCGGGCGCGCCTTCGATCAGTCGCCGCAATACTGGCTTAATCTGCAAGCAGCTTACGATTTGAAAACAGCCGAGGCCAATCTTGGCAAGCTACTCAACGAAGTACATTCACTGGCACATGCGTGATTCAGAGATATTGCAAAATCATATTTGCGGAATAACGCCATGACCGAACACCGCTACACGCTGACACTTTCCTGTCCCGACCGGGTCGGCATCGTCGCGGCGGTGAGCGGCTTTGTCGCGCAGCATGGCGGCTTCATCGTCGAGGCCAGCTACCACACCGATCTGGAGACGCAGCGCTTTTTCATGCGCCAGGAAATCCGCGCCGATTCGCTGCCGTTCGATGCGGCGGAGTTGCGCAGCCACTTCGCGCCGCTGGCGGAAAAATTTCATATGACCTGGCGGGTCAGCGATTCCGCCGTGAAGAAGCGCGTGGTGCTGCTGGTCAGCAAGCAGGATCACTGCCTCAACGACCTGCTGCATCGCTGGCGCAGCGGCGAGCTGGAGATCGATGTCCCGTGCGTCATTTCCAACCATGAAGACCTGCGCGGTTTTGTCGAATGGCACGGCATACCGTTTATCTGCGTCGATATGCCGAACAATGACGAACCGGGCAAAGCCGCCGCGTTCGACAGGATCGCCGTACTGTTCGAACAGCATCGCGGCGATTGCATGGTGCTGGCGCGCTTCATGCAAATCGTGCCGCCGGATTTATGCGCGTGCTATGCCGGGCGTATCATCAACATCCACCACAGCTTCCTGCCGTCCTTCGCCGGAGCCAGGCCTTACCATCAGGCCTACCATCGCGGCGTGAAGCTGATCGGCGCGACCTGCCATTATGTTTCCGACGAACTGGACGCGGGCCCGATCATCGAGCAGGACACCACGCGCATCGACCACGGCGACACCGTGGAAGACATGGTGCGCTATGGCAAGGACATCGAAAAGAATGTGCTGGCGCGCGGCCTGCGCTATCATATCGAAGACCGTGTGCTGATTTGCGGCAACAAGACGATCGTGTTCCGCTGACTCTTCCAGAGTCGGCCAACTACGTTGCAACATTGGCGAGGCGAGCAAATATGAACCCATCCGACGGCATGAATCAAACCGGCCGTATGAATCCGGCAGATATCGCCCTGGCCGAACAGAATTTTCTGTTTCGCGGCATGGATATTGCCAGTGTCGAATATATGCTGGAGCATAGTTCCATACGTAAACTGATTGCCGGTGAAAAGCTGTTGCAGCCGGATACACCGAATCGCCATTTATATTTGATACTCGAAGGCAAGTTAAGCGTTCATCTGGCCGCACATGAGACGCTTGAGCATACCTTGTTGCTTGCCGGAGAATGCGCGGGGGAAATATCCCTCGTGGACGGCAAGCATCCATCGGCATTGGTCGTCGCTACCGGCCCGACACGCTTATTGGCCGTCCCTCACGATACGGTATGGTCGCTGGTTGACCATTCACATGAAATTGCCCGCAACCTGCTGGAAATCATCGCCGGGCGTATGCGCCACGACAACATGGCGCTCATTGCTTCGCAGAATAAAAAAAACCAGTTCGAACATCAGGCCTATGTCGATGCGCTTACCGGGATTTATAACCGCCACTGGATGGACAAGGCCTTCCCGCGCGCATTGCAGCGCTGCACGCTCGATAAACTGCCCTTCGCCGTCATGGTTGCGGATATCGATTACTTCAAGCGGGTGAACGACACTTACGGGCATCTTGTCGGCGATCTCGCCTTGAAAGCCGTCGCCAGATGCATGGCGGAAAACCTGAGGCCGCATGACCTGCTGGTACGTTATGGCGGGGAAGAGTTTGCGGTGTTTCTGCCCGATGCCGATCTGGATGAAGCGAGGATAATCGCCACCCGGCTGCGCGTCGTGATCGCCGATACCGAAATCCGTTGCGAGAATGTTTCCTTCAAGGTTACCATCTCGATCGGCATCACGCCGGCAAAGCATGAAGAGACGCTCGATAATCTTATCGGTGAAGCGGATCAAGCGCTCTATCGCGCAAAGGAGCTTGGGCGCAACCGGGTAGAGATATTCGGCTAATCTTACTGTGTCACATAGCGCTGAAGGGCGCATTGCGGCGTTAAAATCGGGCTCAAAATGCTCATTTACGCTATGTAAACTCCGCTTTTTCACCCGATTTTGCCTTGCACTGCATCCCTTGATCGCTATGTGACAC
>JACREB010000034.1 GCA_016218475.1 Nitrosomonadales bacterium
CTTAGTTTCCAACGAGGCGCGGCTGGGTTTGATGCTGGAAAGGATTATGGGCTAGATGGTGATGCCGGGCAGCTTTGCCCCCGGCTGCTGGCCGGATAGGCCAAGGTATGCGGCGATCTGGCCGGTGCGGTTGTAGGCCACCACGGCGATCACGCCGATGAAAGCGACTACCAACCATTGGGCGCGGGTCATGCCGTCCAATCCTCGATTTGGAGGCCGTGAACCTTGCTTAAATGTCGCGTGTTATTAGTAACCAGAACCGCTTTTTCAAATTTGGCATGCCCCGCCAGCATTTGATCAGGATGCCCGATTCCATCCCCTATATTTTCAAGCTCTGCCCGAACCTTTGCCGCCGCCAGTGCCGCGCCTGAATTGAAGTTTTTGACTGCAAATACGCCAACCGCAGAAGCTAACGCCCTGACATTCGCCGGGCTTACCTTTGCCTTAATCAGCTTCGTGTGCAACTCATAAAGGGTGACGGTTGAAACCATTACATTTACTGCACCAACACGCTCAATATGCTTTTCGATCTTCGCACATTTGCGATCATCATTCGCAAAGTGCATCAGCACGTTGGCATCCAGCAAATATTTCATTTCATTTCTATGGCTTTAGTCAACTTCCCGCGAAGCGGCAATAATAACAAATGAACCTTGCGCAATTTAGGCGACAAAGTTGCCAGATAGGCTTTCTGTTTTGCGGTAAGCGTAGGTTGTTTTGTTGACCGCACGGGCTTGCGCAATGCCGGTTTGCGTTGTGTGGCTGTCATGTTCCGCCCTCCAAGGTGTTTTGACGGCTCGGATTCTACGCCAAACAGCGCGGAAAGAAAACTCACGCCACCACCACCTTGACCAGCACGGCAACGGCAAGTATTACGCCAGCTAAAGCCGCTCCCGCCGCCAGCAGCACGCCGGGGTTGGAAGTGTTGGTGCAGGAAGTGATCGCGGCGATCAGCACATCGCCGTGTCCGATCTGTACCACGGCCGACATTTCCTCCGCAGTCTCGCAACGTATGGCGGGATTGGGGTGGTCGTCGAGCATCTCCAGTTCGCTGCCGTTGCGCGCCCTGCCCGACTCCTGCAGGCCTCCGCCGACAATCGGGATACATGCCCTGCCGCCGTACTCATACAGTTTCGTGTCATAGCGCTTGCCAAGCTCGGCAACGGGTTTATTGAAGCCGTTTTCCGTCACCGGCTTGCTGAACAATGCGTTGAAATTTTCCTTCATGCCCGACAATGCGACCCGGTCCTGCGGGCGCTTCGGCCCGGCCAGCGACGGCTCGATGCTGTTCAAATCCAGTTCCACCACGCTGCTGTAATCGATGCTGCCCGGCTGCGGGATGCCATACAGATTCTGCGCCTTGAAATAAGCGGAGAGCGCATCCACCTCCGCGTCGCTGCGCCCGGTGTTGCGCATATAGTCCACCGTCACGTCGTCCACCGGGAAGAAGCCCATGGTTGCGCCGTATTCGGGCGTCATGTTGGCGATGGTGGCGCGGTCGGGTACGGTCAGCGCCGCCGTGCCTGCGCCGAAAAACTCGACGAACTTGCCGACCACTTTTTGTTTGCGCAACAGTTCGGTGACGGTCAACACCAGGTCGGTCGCGGTGACGCCTTCGCGCAGCTTGCCCTTGAGGTGTACGCCGACCACATCCGGCGTTAAAAAATATACCGGCTGTCCCAGCATCCCGGCTTCCGCCTCGATACCGCCGATGCCCCAGCCGACCACGCCGATGCCGTTGATCATCGTGGTGTGGCTGTCGGTGCCGACCAGCGTATCGGGGTAGAATATTTCCCCTTCTGGCCCACCCTTGTGCAGCACGCCGCGCGCCAGATATTCGAGGTTGACCTGGTGCACGATGCCGATGCCGGGCGGCACGACCTTGAAAGTATCGAACGCCTGCATGCCCCACTTCATGAATTTGTAACGCTCGTTGTTGCGCTCGAATTCCATTTCCATGTTGAGCTTCAGCGCATCCGGGCGGTTGTAGTAATCCACCTGCACCGAATGGTCCACCACCAGATTCACCGGCACCAGCGGCTCGATGATCTTCGGGTCTTTGCCCATCGAAGCTGTGGCATCGCGCATCGCGGCGAGATCGACCAACAAAGGCACGCCGGTGAAATCCTGCAACACGATGCGCGCCACCACGAAGGGTATCTCTTCGGTGCGCGCGGCGTTCGGCTGCCAGTTGGCGAGCTGGCGGATGTGCGCCTCGGAGATTTTCTTGCCGTCGTAATTGCGCAGCACCGCTTCCAGCACGATACGGATCGAAACCGGCAGGCGCGAGATTTTGCCGATACCGGCGGCTTCCAGCGCGGGCAGCGAGTACAGCGTGCCCTGCTTGCCGTTGGCGATGGTAAAGGATTGGCGGGTGTTGAACAGGTTATTCCATTTCTCTATCAATAGTGCAATAACGTAGGGCGGGTTCTACCCGCCGGATACAGATGTCGGGCGGAGCCCGACCTACAAATTACTTCCCATTTGAAGGAGAAATGGAATTATGTGTCATGGCGGCGGCTCCGGGTTATCAGAATGGAGTGCAAGACATCGGGTAAAGTGCAGATTCCTTCGCGCCATGATACTCCACAGCCTCGCCGCGTGAATACTGAAGCCCGATACTGTACCCGCCCTCTTTTACGAATCGCTATGCAAGCAGCGCCAGAGTCTGCTTCAGCGCTTCGCCGTCGTTGATGGCCGAGGCTTGCTGGTTGGTGTCGATGCGTTTGTTCAGCCCTGCCAGCACCTTGCCCGGCGCGCATTCGACGTTGTGGGTGATGCCCCGCTTGCCGAATTCCAGCACGGTCTCGACCCAGCGCACCGGCGAATACAGTTGGCGCACCAGCGCATCCTTGATCGCGGTGCTGTCGCTGTAGGCGGCAACATCCGCGTTGTGCAGTACCGGAACGCTTGGGATTTGCACGGCAACATTGGCGAGATATTCGCGCATCTGTTCCGCCGCGCCTTTCAGCAACCTGCAATGCGACGGCACGCTCATCGGCAGCATGATGGCCCGCTTCGCACCTTTGGCCTTGGCCAGCTCCATGCCACGCTCCACGGCCGCGCGATTACCGGCGATCACCACCTGAGCGGGTGAGTTGTAATTCACCGCCTCGAGCACTTCGCCCTGCGCGCCTTCGGCACATACGGCGCGCACCGTGTCGTCATCCAGCCCGAGTATCGCGGCGATACCGCCCACGCCTTCCGGCACTGCCTGCTGCATGCATTGCGCGCGGAAACGTACCAGCGGCAGCGCATCGACAAAGTGGATCGCGCCGGCCGCGACCAGCGCGGTATATTCGCCCAGGCTATGCCCCGCCATCATTGCCGGAACCGCCCCGCCCTGCCCTTGCCAGGCACGGTACACCGCAACGCCTGCGGCAAGCATGATCGGCTGGGTGTTCACGGTAGCGTTCAGGTCGGCATCGCTGCCTTCGGCAACCAGTTGCCACAAATCCTGTTTCAATATATCCGAGGCCTCGGTGAAGGTGTCACGCACGGCGGCAAAATCGGCATAGCCGTTCATCATGCCGCGCGATTGCGAGCCTTGGCCGGGAAATACAAAAGCAAATTTCGTCATGTTAAAAACAATCGTAAGTTAATAAATGTGAGACCCAAGTTAATGCAGGTTGCTTTGAAAGTATGCTGGTATTTTAAAAATTGCGACCCTCCGCTCCCGACTCGCCTTTTAGTCTCTGCACCAGTCAAATGATGTCAAAACGTGACAAAAATTATGGTGCGCAGCCAATCACCGTGGGAGATGGCTCCAGTCCGCGAGCCGTTAAATCGCGACCCCGGATCGAGTCCGGGGCGGGCTCTGGGGGTCGCTCCTACGAGGCACTTTTTTGGTTCCGGCTCGTCCGGCTTAGGGTGATTTTGCGCCATCACCGGGAAACAAGTTCCGGGTGAATCTTATCCGGTTTTGCCAAGGATAATCCAACTTACAGGAATTCTCTGATTATTTCGATCACATGCCCAGGCTGCCGTCCGCCCAGTTCGGCAATCTGATGGCGACAGGAAAAACCGTTGGTCACGACGCGAGTCTCGCTGCTTATTTTGCTTAACCGCGGCAGCAATCGCTGTGCGGCAATTGCACGTGAAAGCTCGGCGTGTTCGACTTCGTAGCCAAAGCTTCCGGCCATGCCACAGCAGCCCGCACCGCTATCTGTAACGACTGCACCGGGAATGCGCGCCAGCAGCCGGTGAGCCCAGCGGCCACCGTCCAGAGTTTTCTGGTGACAGTGATCATGCACCAGAAAATGCTGTGACGCATCCGCCACTGGCGCTTTCCAGGGTAGTGTGCAACGACCGGAAGCCAGCTCCTGTTCCAAAAAACAATCCAGCATCTGAACGCGGCTGGCGACGCGCCGGGCCAGCCCGGTATCATCCAGCAAGTCGGGTAAATCATCGGCCAGAGCGGTGGCGCAACTGGGCTCGCAGACCAGCAGCGGTGTATCACCGCAAAGCAACGCATCCAGCCGCTGAAAAAGCCGGGCGCCATTATGCGTGGCTTGGTCGAGCAACCCTTGGGAGATCGCACCACGCTGGCTGTCGCCCAGAGTGGCCAGTTCAACCCGATAGCCCGCAGCTTCAAGCACCTCGATGGCCGCGCGCCCGACCTTGGGCAAGTAGTGCTCGGTGAAGGTATCGTTGAAGAGCACGACACGTCGGCCAACATCCGGCCCACGGCTCTTGTTTGCAACAACACCGTTGGAATGGCGCTGCGCGAACCATTTGCTCAAGCGCTGGTTCGCATACGGCGGCAGGGGTCGTTTGCGATCAACCCCCAGCATTTTCTCCATCAGGATGCGTATGGGTGCGCTACCCACCAGGGCGTTGACCAGCGGGGCATGATAGCCGGAGACCCATTGTGCCAGACCGGGCAGGTGGCCGAATAACCGTGCACGCAACGCAATGCCATGACGTTTCTGGTGCCGATACAGCACATCGGATTTGAGCCGCACCATATCCACGCTGTTCGGGCATTCGCCTTTGCAACCCTTGCAGCCCAGGCACAAGTCCATCACTGCTTTAAGCTCGTCGCTGCTTAGCGCTTCGGGGCCGAGCTGCCCGGTTAATGCCAAACGCAGCGCATTGGCGCGACCGCGGGTGCTGTGAACTTCGTTGCGCGTTGCGGCGTATGACGGGCACATCACACCCGTCAGGGTTTTGCGGCAGGCACCCACGCCGGTACATTGCTCCACAGCCGCCAGCATGCCGCCCTGCGCACGGTAATAAAACCCGCCTCCGACCGGCAATGGCAGGTAACCAAGGCCAAAGCGCAAATGGCTGTTCAATGGCGGCGTATCGATCACCTTGCCGGGGTTCATGCGGCCTTCCGGGTCGAAGAGTCGCTTCACCTCGTGGAATGCCCCATAGATTTGATCGCCGAAGAAGCGCCGATTGAAGCCGCCGCGCACGATGCCATCGCCGTGTTCGCCGCTCCATGATCCGCCGTATTTTTGCACCAGAGGAAAAACTTCTTCCTGAATCTGCGCCATACGCGCGATTTCGGCGTTCTGATGCAAGTCGTGCAGGGGGCGGATGTGGATCAGCCCGACACTGGCATGACCGAACACGGAAACGGGCTGGTCATGCTTGCTGCAAACCGCCAGCACCCCGGACACATAGTCGGCCAGTGCGCCGGGCGGTACCGCCGCATCTTCGATATAAGGCACGGGCTTTTTACGCCCCTGCACGGTGGTCATCAACCCCAGCGCGCTGTCGCGCAACTGCCACACACTCTGGATAGCACCCGGCCCGGTCATGGTCGGCGCAGCATAGGCGCTCCCGGCAAGCATGTCGGCAATGCGCAGGATGTGCGCCGCTACAGCCCCGCAATCATCGCCCTGCACCTCGATTATCAGGACGGCGGCGGGATCGCCCTGAACCATCGCGCAAATATCGCGCGTCAGCGGATGGTTGCGCGCCTGGCGCAGGATGACGCCATCCAATAATTCAACCGCCGATGGCGCTTCGGACACGATGGGCGCGGCGGCGCGCAGGCTGGCGTCAAGACTGTCGAAATGCGCCAGGCAGACGGCACTGTGGCCGAACAGGGGTGTGAGGCGCAGCTTGGCCTCCAGAATTACGCCCAAAGTGCCTTCGCTGCCACAGATCAGCTTGGCCAGATTTAATGGGTCAGCGTCGACCAGTGCATCCAGCGCGTAGCCGCCGGAGCGGCGGAGTACTTTGGGATAGCGGATACGAATCTCGTCCGCATGATGCGCCATCAAATCGCGCAAGCCGCAATAAATGATTCCCTCGCGATCAGGCAATGCGCATTTGGCGGCCAGTTGCTGCGCATCCAACGGACGCAGGTTCAGCACATCACCCGTGGACAATACCAAGTCCAGTTCCAGCACATGATCAATAGTCATGCCATAGCGCACCGAACGCATGCCAGCCGCATTATTTGCAACCATGCCACCGATATTGGCGCGGTTGGCCGTTGCCGGATCGGGCGCAAAATGCACCCCGTGCGGTTTTAGCAGCGCGTTGAGTTCGCCGCACACTACGCCCGGCTCCACACGCACCCAACCCTCCGCCAAATTCAACTCCAGCACTCGGGTCAGATGTCTGGAGACATCCAGAATGATTGCCTCGCCAATAGATTGCCCGGTCAGGCTGGTGCCCCCGCCTCTGGCCAATAGCGGCAAGCCCAGTTCTGCGCAAAGCCTTACCGCTTTTACCGTATCGTCCCGGTTCAGTGGCTTGACCACGGCCAGCGGCAATATCTGGTACATGCTTGCATCGGTGGAATAAAGGCCAAGGGAAACAGGATCAGCCTGGATTGATCCTTGTATGACGGAGCTAAATCGGGCAGCAAGATCAATCATTTTTTGATAACGACAGTGCCGGAGCAAACAGATAGGAAGAGGGTCTGGATTTTATGCAAAAGAAATTCTCTAATGCCACGGCATCCTACCCTGAGCCGGACGAGCCGGATAGCAAAGAAACAATAGTCAAGTGTTTTGACGAATATTAAATTTACTGCCAGCGAATCAGCACCGCACCCCATGTAAATCCGCCGCCCACCGCTTCCAGCAGGATATTCTGCCCGGCCTTGATACGCCCATCGCGCACGGCGACATCCAGCGCCAGGGGAATGGATGCAGCCGAAGTGTTGCCGTGTGTGGCAACCGTGACGATCACGTTATCCATGCTCAAGCCGAGTTTCTTGGCGGTGGCTTCCATGATGCGGATATTGGCCTGATGCGGCACCAGCCAGTTGATGTCCGAGCCTTGCAGATTATTTTCTTCCAGCACTTCCTCGACGACTTCGCTCAGTGCCTTGACGGCGAATTTGAACACCGCCTGCCCGTCCATTTTGACGAACGGATCGCCCTGCACTTCGCCGTTGCGGACATTTCCTTCTGCTTTCAACATGCCGCGATGGCGCCCATCGGCGTGCAATTTGCTGGATACGATGCCCGGTGTCTCGCTGGCCTGCAATATCACCGCGCCGGCGCCGTCGCCGAACAGCACGCAAGTGGTGCGGTCGTTCCAGTCGAGGATGCGCGACAGCACTTCCGCGCCGACCACCAGCGCAGTTTTGGCTTGCCCGCCGCGTATGTATAAATCTGCGGTGTTCATGGCATAGACAAAACCGCCGCATACCGCCTGCATATCAAAAGCGGCACAACGATTTTTGATGCCAAGCTTGTCCTGCAGGATGCAGGCGGTGCTGGGGAAAATCTGGTCCGGCGAAGTGGTTGCGACAATGATTAAATCGATATCGCCCGCGTCGATACCCGCCGCTTCGATGGCGCGCAGGCTGGCCCGTAAAGCGAGATCGCTGGCCAGTTCATCATCCGCCGCAATATGCCGTTCGTGGATACCGCTGCGCGATACGATCCAGTCGTGGGACGTTTCGACGATTTTTTCCAGATCGAAATTGGTCAGCGTTTTGGCGGGCAGATAGCTGCCGGTACCGATAACCTTTGAATATTTCGTGGGATGCATCATGCCGCTCCCTGCTCTGCGGTTAACGTGAAACTCGCGTAGCGATTCGTTCGCCTCCTCGCCCGCTTGCGGGAGAGGATTGAGGTGAGGGAAACGGGCATGGCGAGTTTCATAATCAAGGGTGGCTACTCGCCATGCCCGTTTGGCGCTGGTGGTGCCATTTCTCGATATGCTCGCTGATGTGCTGCAACATGCCGCCGCGCGCTTCTTCGGCGGCGCGTTCGATGGCAACACGGAAAGCAAGCACATCCGCCGAGCCGTGGCTCTTCAGCACGATACCCTTCAAGCCGAGAAAACTCGCGCCATTGTAACGGCGATGATCCACCCTGCGTTTGAAGGCATTGATGACCGGCATGGCCAAAATCGCGGCGAGCTTGGTGAAAATATTGCGTCCAAATTCTTCGCGCAGGAACCCGCCCAGCATCTGCGCTAATCCCTCGGTGGTTTTCAACGCGACATTGCCGACAAAACCATCGCACACCACCACGTCCGTAGTGCCTTTGAAAATGTCGGTGCCCTCGATGTTGCCGTAAAAATTCAGGTCGCTGGCGCGCAACAATTCGGCGGCCTGTTTGACCACCTCGTTGCCCTTGATGTCTTCGCTGCCGATATTCAGCAGGCCGATACTGGGATTGGGCTTGTGTTCCAGTGCAGTGACCAGCGTGGAGCCCATCAACGCGAATTGCAACAAATGTTCGGCGCTGCAATCGGTGTTGGCGCCCAAATCGAGCATGCATATCTGGCCTTTTTTGGTCGGCAGATACGAAGCGATCGCGGGGCGGTCGATGCCCGGAATGGTTTTCAGCACGTAACGCGCCGCCGCCATCAGCGCGCCGGTATTGCCCGCGCTGACGCAGGCCAACGCCTCGCCGCTCTTGACCAGGTTGACACTGACGCGCATCGAAGAATCTTTTTTACCGCGCAGCGCGGATTGCGGTTGCTCATCCATGCTAACCACTTCGCTGGCGGGATGAATGCGCAAATGGGGGCTTGTCTGCACGCCCAGTGTGCGCAGCTCGGATTCGATGGCATCGGGAATGCCCACCAGAATGATCGTATCACTTGAAAATTGTCTGAGATACTCGACTGCGGCGGGAACGGTGACCGCTATACCGTGGTCGCCTCCCATCGCATCTATGGCTAATGTGACGTCCACTAAGCTATCCCGAATAGAAAAGAAAGCAAGAAAAGAAAACGCAGCCGACCCTAACGGGTATGGCAGGAATGCTGCCACTGATGATGAAACCTGCCATACCCGTTTCCCTCACCCCAACCCTCTGATATAACAACTAGTATAACAACACATAAATAACGAAACATGCATTATACTGTCGTACGCCCACCCCATGACGAGGAGCCAGCCATGCGACAGACCGAACTGCATCTTACCGACGAGGATCGAGAATTGATCGAATCATATCGTGCCA
>JACREB010000035.1 GCA_016218475.1 Nitrosomonadales bacterium
CGATCACCGCCGAAGTCGATGCCTGGCAGTTGCGCCGTAACACGGAGCAACGTGGCATCGAGTGGAAGTTCACCCGGCAGGATGCGGATACAAAAATGGCTCGGCATTATGTTTCGTAATTAATGGGTTTATATACTAGCCAGACGGAAACCGAGGTCGAGGCCCCGGAACGCCGGTCCGATCCTGTTGCGGGCAGCCGTGCGAGCGGACTGCGGATCGTGGACCCAGGAGCCGCCGCGAAGAACGCGCCAATCATGTTCGTTATCATAATTCTTAATACGCTCACTTTGTTCTCCTGTGGTTCAGCCTTGTAGGTGATTGAATGAATCGGTGGGCAATGCGTTGCCCGCCCTACTTTTTTACTGTGCTTCCAGCCATGTCGAAGAGCCGCTCAAGACTTGCCGAGCGGCAGATATTTCGCCGGATCCACCGGTTTGCCGAAGCGGCGCACTTCAAAATGCAGCTTGACCTGATCCGAATCGGTATTGCCCATCTCGGCGATCTTCTGGCCGCGCGTGATGGTCTGCCCTTCCTTCACCAATACCTGATCGTTGTGAGCATAGGCGCTGAGGTAAGTCTTGTTGTGTTTGATGATGATCAGCTTGCCATAGCCGCGCAGGCCGCTGCCGCTATACACCACCTTGCCGGGGGCGCTGGCGATGATCGGCTGCCCGAGCTTGCCTGCAATATCGATACCCTTGCGGTTGGCCGACTCGGAAAATTCGGCAATTAATTTACCCTGTACCGGCATGCTCCATTCCAGCACTTCGTCCTCGCTGTCATTTGCGTCTGCTTGCTCCGCCTTGTTGTCGGCCTTTGGCTCGATTTTCGGCTTGGCTTCGGGTTTCACGGCCAGCGCACTGCCAAGTTCCTGAACCTTGTCAATTTGAGCCATGGCAGCGTCGGAATAAGCGTATTTGACGACCTTGGGTTGCTCCCTGACCAAGGATTCTGCCTGTTTGCTCTCCACAGGCCGGGCAGCCGAAGCTGTCTTGCCGGGAAACAGCCGAATTTCCTGGCCGATGGAAATAGCGCCCGGATTTTGAATACCATTCAACTCAGCCAGCTCATGGTAATCAAAACCGTAATTGAAAGCGATGCTGTACAGCGTGTCTCCCTTTTGCACGACATGCACCGGGGGACGCCAATCTTTTTCTTTTGTTTCTTTTGCTGTTTTTTCCTGCGCGATTTTTTCGGGCACGGCTTTTTCATGCGTGATTTTTTCCCGCGGCGCTTTACTTTGCGATGCCTCGGCTGCGCTCTTCCTGGGAGTTTCGGCGCGGTCAACGACCGGTGCGCGATGCCCGCTCGATCCGCAACCCTGCAACGCAGTCGCTACCGCAAGCAGCGCAAAAATCTTGTTGAATCTCATGTCTTTCCCGTCAATAGCGGCACGAATTTTACCGGTTCCAGTTTGGTTTCGCGAAATCCTCGCGCATCGCGTTCGACCAGATACAGCCATTGTTCCTGAATCCCGACCGGCAATACCATTCTACCACCGACCGCCAACTGCTCCCGCAACACCGCCGACAGCACGGGGGCGGCGGCGGTCATGACGATGCCGTCAAACGGCGCTGCCTCGGGAAATCCGGCGCTGCCATCCGCATAACGCACGCCGACGTTGCGCATCTTCAGGTCGCTTAATAGTTTTTTGGCGCGTTCATACAAGAGCCGGATGCGCTCCACGGTGTAAACCTCTTTCGCCACTTGCGCCAGCACAGCAGCCTGATACCCGCAACCGGTGCCGATCTCCAGCACGCGATTGAGCGGATGATCGCCAGCGCGCAATACTTCGGTCATGCGCGCCACGATATAGGGCTGTGAAATGGTCTGGTTGAAATTGATCGGCAGCGACACGTCGTCATACGCGCGGCTCGCCAGCGCCTCGTCGACAAACAAATGGCGCGGCACTTCGAACATCGCCGCCAGCACCGCTTCGTCCTTGATGCCCTGCTCGCGCAAACGCTCGATCATGCGCATGCGGGTGCGCTGCGAGGTCATGCCGATACCGTTAACGCGGGTGCTCATTGCCCGAGCCAGCCGCGCACCGCATCGATCTGGCTGTATTGGGTGAGGTCGATTTGCAGCGGGGTTATCGAGACGCGCTGCTGCGCCACCGCATAAAAATCCGTGCCCTCGCCGGCATCCTGCGCCTTGCCCGCCGCGCCCACCCAGTACACGGTTTCACCGTGCGGGTTGCTGGCCTTCACCACCGGCTCAGCCTTGTGCCGCTTGCCGAGGCGCGTCACTTCGATGCCGTGCAACTGGTCGTGCGGCACATCAGGCACATTCACGTTAAGCAACCATGGATGGCTGTGCGTCCGCTTGGCAAAGCGTTGCGCCAACGTGGCGGCAACCTTTGCGGCAGTCTCGTAATGGGCGAGTTCCCTGCCCGCCAATGAAACCGCAATGGAGGGAATGCCCAGCAAAAACCCTTCGGTCGCCGCCGCCACCGTGCCGGAGTAAACGGTGTCATCGCCCATATTCGCGCCGGAATTGATGCCCGACACCACCATATCCGGCTGCTGATCCAGCATGCCGGTGACGGCGAGATGCACACAGTCGGTCGGCGTGCCATTGACGTAGTAAAAGCCATTGGCGGCGCGACTCAATTTGAGCGGTCGATCCAGCGTGAGGGAATTGCTTGCACCGCTACGGTCCCGCTCCGGCGCAACCACCACTATGTCGGCAATCCGCGCAAGATGCCCGGCGAGGCACGCCAGGCCGGGTGCGAAATAACCATCATCATTGCTGATCAGGATGCGCATCGGTGCGTTGAAAACCGGGTCATGGAAACATTGAATAAAGCGGACGCTAACATCGTCAACGCAAGGCGCGACATAATATCCGTTTCATTCCGGTTTCGCCATGAATTCACGGACAGGAATTCACGGATGTATAACGCTTATCTGCAGATTGCCCCGAAGCGGATACCGGTGATGGGCGGCAATCGACACATTTCCGCCGTTCACCAGTATCTGCTTTGCAGCAGCTTGGCCTTCCGTTGATCATTCCGCTTTACCCACGCTCAAGCAATACGTGGACTCCAAACACAATGGAATTATGCATCATCGTCGTCCGGCAACGGGGCCAGCAATGCGGCAATGTCCGCTTCGCCGAACTTGACCAGGCCGTTGACATCTTCGGACAGGATACTGGCGGCGAGTTCGGCTTTTTTCTCCTGTAGCGCAAGTATTTTTTCCTCGATACTGCCCGCCACGACCAGCTTGTAAACGAATACGTTCTTGGTCTGCCCGAGACGGTGCGCGCGATCCGTGGCCTGATTCTCCACGGCGGGATTCCACCAGGGGTCGTAATGGATCACCGTGTCGGCTGCGGTCAGGTTCAGCCCAACCCCGCCCGCCTTGAGGCTGATGAGGAAAATCGGCACTTCGCCATCCTGAAAACGGCGCACTACTTCCTCGCGGTTTTGCGTGTCTCCGGTGAGTTTCACATAGCCCAGCTTTTCGCTCGCCAGGTCGGTTTCGATCAGTTCGAGCATGGAAGTGAATTGCGAAAATACCAATATGCGCCGCCCTTCACTGACCAGTTCGGGCAGCATTTCCATCAGCATGTCGAGCTTGGCGCGCTCTTTCACTTTTTTTGCGGCGGTCAATTTCAGCAGGCGCGGATCGCAGCATACCTGGCGCAATTTTAGCAGCGCATCGAGAATGATGATGTGGCTGCGCGCGAAGCCTTTGGCGGCGATTTCTTCGCGGACGCGCTGATCCATCGCGGTGCGCACCGTTTCGTAGAGGTCGCGCTGCCCGCCCTCCAGTTCGACGGTGCGGATGATGAATGTTTTGGGCGGCAATTCCAGCGCAACATCTTCCTTGCGCCTGCGCAGGATGAAAGGCTTTACGCGCTTGGCCAACAGGTCGCGCCGCAATTTGTTACCCTGTTTTTCAATCGGTGTGCGCCATGTCTTGGTGAACTGTTTGGCATCTCCCAGCAACCCCGGCAGCAGGAAATCGAATTGCGCCCACAGTTCGCCCAAGTGGTTCTCCAATGGCGTGCCGGTGAGGCACAGTCGATGCCGGGCGTTCAGCTTGCGCACCACTTGCGCGGCCTGGCTGGAAACATTTTTCACCGTCTGCGCCTCATCTAGGATCAGCAGGTGATAGTCGTGTTCCGCCAAGGCCTTTTCATCCCGCCACAGCAGCGGGTAAGTGGTAATGACGACATCGTGCTCAGGAATTGTGGGGAAATGTTCCGCCCGCTCCTTGCCATGCAGGGAGAGCAGTTTGAGTTGCGGGGCAAACCGTTCCGTCTCGCGTTTCCAGTTGAATATCAGCGAGGTGGGCAACACCACCAGCGACGGTTTATCCGTGCGCCCGCTTTGTTTTTCGAGCAGCAGATGCGCCAATGCCTGAGCGGTTTTACCCAACCCCATGTCGTCGGCCAATATCCCGGCCAGTTCCTGTTCGCGCAAGTATTGCAGCCAGGACAAGCCTTCGAGCTGATAGGGGCGCAGTTGCAACGCGAAGCCATCGGGAGGGCTCACCGCTTTGATGCCGGCGGTGTTCTTGAGTTTGTTGGCGAGTTCCATTACGGCATCCATGCCCTTGAACTGCCAGCGCTCCATCCCGGACAATTCGCCGATGCGCGCCACATCGTAGCGGGACAGGCGGATTTTGCTGTCCGCCCTGCCATCGAACAATTCGATCAGGGTGCGCGCCAGCGGTTTGATGCGCCCGGCGGGAACATGAACCCTGCCACCTTCCTTGAGCAGCAATTCGATCTGCTCATCGTCATCCGTTTGTCCCAACTGGGATGCATCCAGCCAGCGCGGGTCAACCCTGAACAAGGCATGCAGCATGGGCGCCAGCGGCAATCGCTGTCCATTGACCACGATGCCCATATTCAGGCTGAACCAGCCATCCTCCTCTTCGCCGAATTCCGCTTCCCATGCTTCCACTTCGAGGACATGGTGGCGGAAGCCTTGCGGAACGGCGATCTCCCACCCCGCCTCTCGCATCTGCGGAATCGCTTGCTGCATGAAAGATGGCCAGGACTTTTCGCTCTCCAGCACAAAAATTGGTCTGTCGCCGATGTTGTCGGGTGTTCCATAACCGGACAGCTCTTCCAGACCGTACCCGCCAAGAGATTTCAGGGCATGTTTCTCCGATTTCTGGTCGCGTGTCACGCGCACCGTTTCGCCATTTTGAAGCGTGACGAACTCGCCCGGATGACCGGGAGACAAGGCCGCATCGCCATAACGAAATTTGACACGCGCAAAATCCAGCTTCTGCGTGCCATAACGATAGCCGCGGAAACTGCCCATCCATGAAGGCTTTGAAGTATCCAGCAACAGCACCGGTATCAACGTGGTTTCGATAACGCGCAACCGGTCGGTGCTGGGCGGCGGCAAATCAGGAACCATTTCGCGCAACACCTCGGACACCACCTGAACATCGATTTCGGCGAGCGGCGGCATATTCAGCAACTGCACGATCTGCACCGGCGATTGGGCCATTTTCAATTGCCCTATTTCTCCCGCGCCGGCATCGGCGTACCAGGTTGCCTCATTGAACGGGAACACCTCTATTGACGCATTGCTGACAACTCTTGGAACCATCTTTCCGGAATCGTCGGCACCCCATTCCAGGTGCGCCTTGCGCGCCTTGCCCTGCTTCAGTAGAACCGGCTCCGTTTTCAGGTAGCTGCTGCCCGCAAGCGATTCCATGAAGAACAACCGCCCGCTCGCCAGCAGGCGCGTCAGTATCTCGTTGCCCTGTGCGCCCCTGACAGAAAAGTAGTCATGCTTATCGCGCTGCTTCCACAACAGGCGCAGGATGGTCAGGTCTTCTTCGGTGACAAACTGCGGCGGGCGCACAAGGGCGCGTTCCACGTTGCTCCACTCTTCCAGCCTCCCCAGCAAGCGGCCTCCGTCATCCAGCTTGCCTTTATAGATGCCGAAGACATGGCTGCCCGTATAGGCCGACTTGGTCAGGACATAGCACAGTTTTTCGGGTTTCACCGCAGGCTTCGCGGTTTTTTTCGGCGGCGTTTTTACCGCGCGCCGGAAAGATTCAACCCACTCCAGCACGGCATGATTGACGGTTGGCGCACGCGGCAAGGACAAGGCGGACAGAAGCACGGCCGCGGTGTGCTTGCATTTCCAGCGCACCGGACAACTGCACGTCGGGTCGATGCGCAAATCGCCCGCCTTGCCGGCATCGAAAAATATCTCCACAAAATAAGGGCGCGGCGATGCCCCCTTTACCTCTGCGGTGATTTTGTCAGGTTGAATTCTCAAATGGCTGATCGAATTCAGGTAAGCCTTGGCCTTCTGAATTTCCTGCTGGTCATACCAGTGGATGACATCCCGGACACTATAAGACTGTGAGAGTGACATGATTAAGTGCGATTATCCATACAGCTTGCGCCCGCGAATCCGCGCCCGGTGCGCCTTGCGCTGTTCGGCCTCGGTGAGCGGCTTGGGCTTTTTGCCCTCGAACGGGTTTTTGCTAGAATTGAATTGTATCCTGAGCGGTGTGCCTTGCAGCTTGAATACTTCGCAAAAGGTGCGCTCCAGATAGCGCGTATAACCGGCCGGCACATCGTCGAGCCCGCTGCCGTGGATCACGATCAGCGGCGGATTGCTGCCGCCCTGATGGGCGTAGCGCATCTTGGGGCGGAAACGCGAGCCTTTCGGCGGCTGCTGTTTCTCGATGGCGGCGATCAGGGCGCGGGTAAGTTTCGGCGTCGGCAGTTTTGCCATCGCCGCAGCATAAGCTTCATCCGCCGACTTCAACACCTTGTCCACGCCGCTGCCGTTCAGCGCGGAAATATAGTGCAGCTTGGCGAAGCTCAGAAAATGCAGCTTGCGCTCGATGTCGCGCTTTACCGTATCGCGATGATGCTCGTCCAGCCCGTCCCATTTATTGACCGCCAACACCAGGGCGCGCCCCGCCTGCAACACAAAATCTGCGACATGCGCGTCCTGTTCGGTGATCTGGTCGCGGGCATCCACCACCAGCACCACCACGTTGGCGTCTTCGATGGCCTGCATGGTCTTGATCACGGAAAATTTTTCAACCGCCTCGTCCACCTTGCCGCGCCGCCGCACGCCTGCGGTATCGATGATGATGTATTGCTTGCCGTCGCGTTCGAAGTCGATGTAGATGCTGTCGCGTGTCGTGCCCGGCTGGTCAAACGCGATCACGCGCTGCTCGCCGAGAATCGCATTTACCAGTGTGGACTTGCCGACATTGGGGCGCCCGACGATGGCCAACTTCGGCGGATGCTCATAGTCTGTTTCTTCTTCCGCTGCTGATCTTTCATTATTGATTGGCGGAAAATTCTCCAGCGCGATCTCGACCACTTCGCTTACATTGTCGCCATGCGCCGATGAGATCGGCAACGGTTCGCCCAGGCCCAGTTCGAAAAAATCGGCGGCCACCTTGGCGCGCTGCATCCCTTCCGCTTTGTTGACCAGCAGCAGCACCGGCTTGCCGGTCTTGCGCAATTGCCCGGCAATGATCGCATCCTGCGGCGTGCATCCGGCGCGGGCATCGACCAGAAACAACACCATGTCGGCCTCATCCACCGCCTGGCGGCTTTGCTTGGCCATCTCGAACATGATGCCGTCCTTGGCGACCGGCTCAAGCCCGCCGGTATCCACCACCAGATACGGCCTGTCGCCCATCCTGCCGCGCCCGTAATGACGGTCGCGGGTCAGCCCCGGCAAATCGGCGACCAGCGCGTCGCGGCTGCGCGTGAGGCGGTTGAAAAGGGTAGATTTACCCACGTTCGGACGACCGACTAAAACCAGTGTGGGCAACATTATGTGTATTTCCGTTTAACCTAAGCCGGACGAGCCGGAACCAAAAAGGTGGTTTTGCGCTCGAAATTTATAATGCGCTAACCTATTGTTTTTAATTTAAAAACATATAAGTCTTGTCAAGAAATGTAAAGACTTAACCGGTAAGACACTAAGCC
>JACREB010000032.1 GCA_016218475.1 Nitrosomonadales bacterium
GCATTGCGGCGTTAAAATCGGGCTCAAAATGCTCATTTACGCTATGTAAACTCCGCTTTTTCACCCGATTTTGCCTTGCACTGCATCCCTTGATCGCTATGTGACACAGTAAGATTAGCAATTTAATTTGGATTAGAACGTGCCATATTTTGTTTTCCTAGAATTCACAGACCCAAAGATTAGGGACTTCCTTCGTTCTTTAAGAGAGGCTTTAACTGGGCAAGTAGATGTAAAGCCTGCCCACATAACTATTAGAGGACCATATGATAAGGCGAACATCATGACCCAGTCGTGGCACACGATGATGGAGTTTGAGCCGCCTCTGGTGGGCTGCGTGATCAGCGGGCGGAATCATAGCTTCGACGCGTTGCGAATCACCAAGGAATGCGTGCTCAACATCCCGGCGGCGCATCTGGCGAAGCAGGTGGTGGGCATCGGCAACTGTTCGGGGAGCAAGGTGGATAAGTTCAAGAAGTTCAAGCTGACGCCGCAGCCCGCATCGCAAGTGGCAGCGCCGCTGATCGCCGAGTGTTACGCCAATCTCGAATGCCGGGTGGCCGATACGCGCATGGTGAACAGGTACAATTTCTTCGTGCTGGAAGTGGTGAAGGCGTGGATCGATCCGTCGGTGAAAAATCCGCGCACGTTGCATCATCAGGGCAAAGGCGTTTTTATGGTGGCGGGCAGGGCGATCAAGCTGCCGTCCAAAATGAAGTGATTGTCAGAATCAAATAAATTCAGATTGTTCGTTGGGTACAATCCGGCGTTGCTCATCAAGACCCGTTCGCCCTGAGCCCGTCGAAGGGCCAGTTTTTCACTGCTTGTGGTTCGACAGGCTCTGATAGAACAACTAAGTTTTGACTAAGCACGATAACCCCGTGCTAAGTCACTACTTAACCACGAACGGCCTAATAAAATCTGTAAAAAATTTCGGAGGCAATATGGGTAAACCGCTGCTGGTGATCGGCAACAAAAACTACTCGTCCTGGTCGTTGCGCGCCTGGCTGATGCTGAAACATGCCGGGGTGGATTTCGACGAGCTGCGCATCCCGCTGTACGCGGAAGGCTACAAGGAGAAGCTGCTTTCCTGCTCGCCAGCGGGCAAGGTGCCCGCATACCGCGATGGCGATCTGCTGGTGTGGGATACGCTGGCGATTGGCGAGTACCTGTATGAAACCTACCCGTCGCTGTGGCCCGCGCAGCGCGAGGCACGCACGCGCGCGCTCGATCAGCGCGGAGATGCATTCCGGTTTTATCCCGATACGCAAAGTGATGCCGATGAACATCCGCGCGCATGGTCGCAAGGCGGCAACGTATCCCGGCCTCGATGCCGACATCGCGCGCGTCAGGGATATCTGGCGCGAACTGCGCGCGCAGTATGCCGCTGCGGGGTCTTGGCTGTTCGGCCAGTACAGCATTGCGGACGCGATGTTTGCGCCAGTGGTGTTCCGCTTCTTCACCTACGGCGAGGGAGAGCCGGGTGCGGTGGATGAGTATATGCAGACGGTGGCGCGCGACCCGCTGGTGCAGGACTGGGTGCGGGACAGCGAACTGGAGCAGGAAGTGATCGCGGGCAGCGAGGTGGGAGCGTAGCCACAATATGCCTGACTTTTTACCGGTGCGGGAGATGGATCAGCCACACTGTCATTGGGTCTATTTTTTAATAAATGCAAGTTTCCCGGTAGAATGCGCGCCGGATTTTGTGCGGCCATTTGAAAAAAACATTTTGCCGATTGAACTAAAATTTTTGGCTGCGGTCGGACTCGGGTTTGTGAGCCGCTCCAGGCTCTGAACAGGGGCGGGAGCATTGAACAGGGACGAGCGGCATCACTGGTTTGCCAATTATTGGGTGGTTCATGCAGCGAGTTGAGAGAAATCGCACCGGGAGCGGCAATACCGTGAAGGTCTGGGATGCGGTCATCCGGCTGTTTCATTGGACGCTGGTGGCGGGTTTGGTGACAGCTTACATTTCGGGCGAGGTTCATGCTTCCGAAATTCATGTGCTGACCGGCTATGCGCTTTGCGTGCTGCTGGCGATACGCGCATATTGGGGCTTCAAGGGCAGCGAATATGCGCGCTTCCGTTCCTTCATCTTCCCGGCCAGCGAGACGCGCGCCTATGTGCGCTCGATGTTCGAGGGGCATCCGGGGCATTATTTCGGTCACAACCCGGCAGGCGCGTTGAGTGTGTTTGCTTTGCTGGCAACAGTGGCATTGCTGCTGATCACGGGATTGGCGACATTATCGGTGATCGACTTCGAAGGGCCGCTGCTGTTTATGGCAAATCTTGTGAGCGACGAGACCAGTTATTCGATCCGCCATATCCATGAATTCATCCCCACCGTTGGTTTGGCGCTGGTTGCGTTTCACTTGATGGGCGTGGTGGCCGGAAGCATCCAGCATCGCGAAAACCTCGTGAAGGCGATGATCACCGGGAAGAAAAAATTGGCGGACAACCAAGATAAATATGAGGAGCATTAAATGGGATGCATCAAGTTGATAGGGGTTGCAGCGCTCTGTTTGGCTCCGTTTTATGGAACCGCGCGGGCGCAGGATCAGGCAATCGATCTGCCGCCCATGACAAGCGAGTACGTCAAGGATTACAAGGCTTTCAAGCTGGCAGCGAACGATACGGATGTGCCGGTTAAAAAACCGCATGATGCCGTATCTGTTGTGAAACAGGCCGAATTCGAGCCGCCGCTGTTCACCGGCAGTAAATTACACCAATATCTGGGGCTGGCGACCGTCGCTGCTGCTGCCGCAACCTTCGCGACTCATAAAGACAAATGTGAGGGCGCCAACTGCGCAGTTGCGACACCGCGCAAAAGGGACGGCGCTCATGCGAATTTTGGGAGAGCTACGGCGATTCTGGCGCTGGCAACTGCCGGCAGCGGCCTGATATCGCATTGGGACGACTTCCACATGGAAGACGGCATTCACGACCCCGACAACCTGCATGTGCTGCTGGGGGTGACCGGTGCCGTAATGATGGCCTATGCGGTCAACAAATCCTCGCGATCCACCGTGCCTACCAGCCATGCGCCCCTGGCGGAACTGGGCGCACTCCACATGATGATGGCGATCAAATTGACCTGGTAACGGGGAATCGGGAATGAAGAAGCTTTGCGCATCAATGGCTGTGATCGGTGCTCTGTTTATGGCCTCCACCGCCCGGGCAACCCCGGCTACCGACGAGTTGTTCGCACGCTACAAGTCCGAAGGCGCGACCGGTTTCGATGCGGAACGCGGCAACAAGAACTGGGTCAAGGAGAGCAAGGTGGAAGGCGGCGAAATGATGTCATGCACCACTTGCCACGGCGACGACCTGAGCAAGCAAGGCAAGCACCACAAGACCGGAAAGGTCATACAGCCGATGGCGCCGAGCGCCAATACCGAGCGCTTCACCGATGTGAAAAAAATCGAAAAATGGTTCAAGCGCAATTGCAGCGATGCTTGGGGGCGCGAATGCACCGCACAGGAAAAAGGCGATTTCCTCAAGTTCCTGTTGACCAAATGACGATAGGAATTCCCAATAGGAGAAATGATGCAAACCAAATTCAAGACAGCGCTTCTGGCAGCGGGGCTAATGGCAAGCGGCGGCACGGCGCTGGCGGAAGAAAGTTTCAGCCAGTGGATGATCAGCCTGACGCGCCACAAGGAAGTAAAGCCGGTCGACAACAAGGCCTACAAGGATGAATGCAGCGGCTGCCATCTGGCTTATCAGCCCGGCCTGCTGCCGGCCAAGTCCTGGGAGAAGATGCTGAACGAAAAAGCCCTGAGCGATCATTTTGGCGACAATGCTTCGCTGGACGCGGACACGCTGAAGGAAATCCTGAATTATGCCGTTGCGAATGCCGCCGACAAGTCCTATTACAAGCGCTCGCGCAAGATCGCGCTGGCGACCAAAACAGGCGATGCGCCGCTGCGCATCACCGAGGTGCGCTACATCAAGCGCAAGCATCACGAGATCCCGGAGAAGATGATCAAGGGCAACAAGGATGTGAAGTCGTTGAGCTTTTGCAACGCCTGCCACACCAAGGCGGAAGAGGGTGATTTTGACAACGATACCGTGAATATACCGAACTATCCAAAATGGAAGGATCGTTGAGCGTTACATAATTCATGAAGATTAAGTGATTTGCGTTGGGCGGGCTTTGCCCGCCGCGTCGGGCGTAGCCGCGACCTACGAGAAGCGGAGACCTTGTCTTCGATCATGTAATCCTTCAGGAAACACTGAATAAGTCCGTTCGCCCTGAGCCTGTCGAAGGGTGAGCTTCGCAACTCATTGATCGTACGCCGTCTTCCGTTCATGGTTCGACAGGCTCAGGGCGAACGGAAGACTTATCCAGTGTTTCCTTAATTATCTGGAAGGACTGGTCAATGTGATCGCACATGGCGAAAAGGCAGCTCGGGCTGCCTTTTTTGTGTATGCCGATATTGTGGGTTGCCAATGTTGACGAGTACACTCCCGCATGTAACTACGCTATCCTTGCGGCCTCAGAGTCAGAGGTGTCCATGGCAAAAGCAAAAACGGTTTATTCCTGCACCGAATGCGGCGGGCAATCGCCCAAATGGCAGGGGCAGTGCCCGCATTGCATGGAGTGGAACACGCTGATCGAATCGGTGGCCGAGGCTGCCGCGCCCGGCGCCAGGAACCGCTTCAGCGCGCTGGCGGCGAGCGGCAAGGTGCAGAGGCTCTCCGAAGTCGAGGCGGCGGAGGTGCCGCGCACGCCGACCGGCATCGAGGAATTTGACCGCGTGCTGGGCGGCGGGCTGGTGCAGGGCGCGGTGGTGCTGATCGGAGGCGATCCGGGCATAGGCAAATCCACGCTGCTGTTGCAGGTGCTGGCGCATTTGTCCAAACAACAAAACACCCTGTATGTCAGCGGCGAGGAATCGGCGCAGCAAATCGCGCTACGCGCCAAACGCCTGTCGCTGGATGCGCGCAGCCTGCGCCTGCTGCCGGAAATCCAGCTCGAAAAAATCCAGGCGGCCATCGCTGCCAATAATGCACACGAAAAGCCGGATGTGGTGGTGATTGATTCGATCCAGACCGTCTATTCGGAACAGCTCACTTCCGCGCCAGGCTCGGTGGCGCAGGTGCGCGAATGTGCCGCCCAACTGACGCGCATCGCCAAGAGCAGCAGCATCACCATGATCCTCGTCGGCCACGTCACCAAGGAAGGCGCGCTGGCCGGGCCGCGCGTGCTGGAGCATATCGTCGATACCGTGCTGTATTTCGAGGGCGACACGCATTCCAGCTTCCGCCTGATCCGCGCGTTCAAGAACCGCTTCGGCGCGGTGAACGAACTCGGCGTATTCGCGATGACCGAAAAGGGCTTGCGCGAAGTGAGCAACCCGTCCGCATTGTTCCTGTCGCAGCACGGCCAGCAGGTCGCCGGTTCCTGCGTGATGGTCACGCAGGAAGGCACGCGCCCGCTGCTGGTGGAGATACAGGCATTGCTCGACGAGGCGCACTCGCCGAACGTGCGGCGGCTGTCGCTGGGGCTGGAGCAGAACCGTCTGGCGATGCTGCTCGCGGTATTGCACCGCCATGCGGGCATCGCCTGTTTCGATCAAGACGTATTCATCAACGCGGTCGGCGGCGTGAAGATCACCGAGCCGGGCGCCGACCTCGCGGTGATCCTCGCGATGGTGTCGAGCCTGCGCAACAAACCGCTGCCGGAGAAGCTGGTGGTGTTCGGCGAAGTCGGCTTGGCGGGCGAAGTGCGCCCGGTGCAGCGCGGCCAGGAGCGTCTGCGCGAAGCCGCCAAGCTGGGCTTTACGCAGGCTATCATCCCCAAGGCGAATGCGCCCAGACAGAAAATCGCCGGGATTGAGATTATCGCAGTGGAGCGCGTCGAAGAGGCGGTCAACCGGATGAGATAGTGGTTGGGCGCCCCGTGCCGCTCACGTGTTGCTGCATTAGTTGTGCAGTCCGCCGTCTCGCGTTAAAGTACGGGCGCATAGCCAAATAATTCCAATTCGCAATCATCGCGGGTGCCTTCTACGCACCGATGCCGGATTGTGTGAAACGCACTCTGCGAAATTATCGTTGTGTGGCTGAAATCGGAATAAGAACTCGGGGAGAGCGGTAGTTATGGCATTAACCATTTTGGCGGCACTGGCGATATTTGTCGTGCTCGCATTCTTCCGCGCTTCCATTGCCAGTTGGGTGCTGGCGGTGATAGCGATAGTGGCGGTAGTAGCGATCCAGGAGAGTTTTTCGGATTCCGTATTGCTGGCGGTTGGTGCCGTGCTGTTATCGCTCATCTTGTTGTTCGGCGTCCCTTTGTTGCGCGGCATTGTAATCAGCAGCATTGTCCTCAAGATTTTCCGCAAAATCCTGCCGCATATTTCCGCCACGGAACAAGAGGCGATCAATGCCGGTACGGTGTGGTGGGACGGCGACCTGTTCGGCGGCAACCCGGATTGGAACAAGCTGCTGGCTTTCCCGAAATGCGGGTTGAGCGAAGCGGAGCAAGCCTTTCTCGACAACGAAGTGGATCAATTGTGCGCTTTGCTGGACGATTGGGACATTACCCACAATCGCGCCGATTTGTCGCCCGAGGCCTGGCAGTTCATCAGGATCAAGGGCTTCTTCGGCATGATTATTCCCAAGAAATACGGCGGCCTGGAGTTCTCGGCGCAGGCGCATTCGGCGGTGGTGAGCAAGGTGGCTTCGCGCAGCGGCACGGCGGCGGTGACAGTGATGGTGCCGAATTCCCTGGGGCCTGCCGAACTGCTGCTGCACTACGGCACGGACGAGCAAAAAGAAAAATACCTGCGCCGCCTGGCCTACGGCATTGAAGTGCCGTGTTTTGCGCTGACCGGCCCGTTTGCCGGTTCGGACGCGGGCGCCATTCCCGACTACGGCGTGGTGTGCCACGGCGAATTTGCCGGGAAGAAAAACGTGCTGGGCATCCGCTTAAACTGGGAAAAGCGTTACATCACGCTGGCTCCGGTGGCGACGTTGCTCGGTTTGGCATTCAAGCTTTATGACCTGGATCGCTTGCTGGGCGGTGAAGTCAATCGCGGCATCACGCTCGCGTTGATCCCGACCGATACGCCGGGCGTGAAGATTGGCCGCCGACACTTTCCGCTTAACTCCGCTTTCATGAACGGCCCGACGCAGGGCAAGGATGTGTTTATCCCGATGGATTTCATCATCGGCGGCGTGTCCGGTATCGGACAGGGCTGGCGCATGCTGATGGAATGCCTGGCGGCAGGCCGTTCGATCTCGTTGCCCGCCAGCAGCATCGGCGGCATGAAGATGGCGGCACGCACCAGCGGGGCCTACAGCCGGGTCCGCAAGCAATTTCACCTTCCCATCGGCAAGTTCGAAGGTGTCGAAGAGCCGCTGGCGCGCATCGGCGCGCATACCTACATGGTCGATGCGGCGCGCCGGTTCACCGCGTTGGCGCTGGATATGGGCGAGAAGCCGTCGGTAATTTCCGCCATCGTCAAATACCACGCCACGGAGCGCGGGCGCATCGTCATCAATGACGCGATGGATGTGCATGGCGGCAAGGGCATTTGCCTCGGCCCGGATAACTACCTGGCGCGAGACTACCAGCAAACGCCTATCGGCATCACCGTGGAAGGCGCGAATATTTTGACGCGCACCATGATTATTTTCGGGCAGGGAGCGATCCGCTCCCACCCTTATGTGCTGAAAGAGATTACGGCAGTGCATGACCGGAATCACCGGCGCGCGCTGCGCCAGTTCGACGAGGCCTTGTTCGGGCATATCGGCTTTATCTTGAGCAACGCGGCGCGCAGCTTCATACTCGGATTGACCAACGGACGCGGAATTTCCGTGCCGCGAGGCAGCGAAACGCGCCGCTACTACCAGCAGTTGACACGTCTCTCCGCAGCCTTTGCCTTGAGCGCCGATGTGGCGATGGTGGCGCTGGGCGGCTCGCTGAAACGGCGCGAAAAAATCTCCGCGCGTCTGGGCGATGTGCTGAGCCAGATGTACCTGTGCTCGGCAACGCTGAAGCGTTTTGAAGATGACGGACGCCCCGCCGAAGACTTGCCATTGCTGCATTGGGCGATGCAGGATGCGTTATACAAAATCCAGCAGGCTTTCGACGGCGTGATACAAAACTTCCCGGATGCCTTGGCGCACTCGATATTGAGTGTCCTTGTTTTTCCGCTGGGACTGCGCTTGTCGCCGCCTTCAGACCACCTCGGGCATGAAATTGCCACCTTGCTGATGCGTCCGGGCGCGCCCCGCGACCGCCTGACCGCCGGGATGTACCTTCCGCAAAATGAGCGGGACGCGGTGGGTGCGCTGGAAGCGGCATTGCATAGCACGCTGGAGAGTGAACCGCTACAGGCAGAATTGGAAAAAGCGCACAAGGCGGGCAGTTTGAAATCGCTGGAAGAATTGCCGCGTATCCTGGAGGCGCGCGACCAGGGAATCGTTACGGAAGAACAGGCATTGCAGTTGCAGCGCGACTACGCGTTGCGCCGCAAAGTCATCATGGTGGACGACTTTGCGCCGGAGCAGTTGCGTGTGAACAAATAAACATAACCGGGGTTAAAAGGGCAAGATGCAGTAACCGTAGGGTGGGCTCCGTAAAACATTTGGCCGGGCACCCGTATGCCCACCATGTCGGGCGCAGCCCGACCTACATTTGACCCCGATTATGAACATAACTGCATAACAATTTATTTTCCGGTTGGTTTTAAGAGGGCAAGATGGATACATTGCAAGACGATGTAATCACGCCGCAACAGGCGTGTACGTTGCATGGGCTGTTCGTGGAGCGCGCTCGCCGTTCGCCGGACAAGGCCGCTTACCGCTATTTTGAGCAGAATGACTGGCGCGACATTACCTGGCGGGAGATGCTCGGCGAAGTGGCGCGCTGGCAGGCGGCGCTGGCCGGTCTGGGATTGCAGCGCGGCGACCGGGTGGCAATCATGCTGCGAAACTGCCCCTGCTGGATGATGTTCGATCAGGCGGCGATGTCGCTGGGGCTGGTGGTTGTGCCGCTGTACACCGTGGACAGGCCGGACAATGTTGCTTACATCCTCAACGATGCGGATGTGAGAGTGCTGCTGTTCGAAACTGACGAACAATGGCAAGCCTTGCGCACGGTGCGCGACCAGCTCGGCGGAGTAAAACGCTTTGTGAGCATCAACAACGTGTGCGACAGTGCCGAAAAACTTTTGGCCGGGCACCCGAAAGAGCCGCGCCTGAAATCCATGGCGGAGTTCTTGCCCAAGGCTGCAAATTTGCAATCCGGTAGCCCCCACCCCAACCCTCCCCCGCTGGAAGCCCCTCTCTCTAACTCTCTCCCGCAAGCGGGAGAGAGGACAAACGTGAAAGGCAATTTTCAATTCTTGGGCGAGGGGGCAAACGATCCGCTGCGCGGAATTTGTTCTAACGAACTGGCCAGCATCATCTACACCTCCGGCACCACAGGCAAGCCGAAAGGCGTGATGCTGAGCCACGCGAACATCCTGATCAATGCATATGCCTGCCTGGATTTCTTTCCGGTCAACGAAAACGACATATTCTTGTCCTTCCTGCCGCTGTCGCACACTTTCGAGCGCACGGTCGGCTATTACCTGCCGGTGATGGCCGGTGCAAAAGTTGCTTTTGCGCGCTCCGTTGCGCAGTTATCCGCGGATATGCATATCATCCGACCGACCATCCTGATTTCGGTGCCGCGCATTTATGAGCGCGTGTATGGTGCGGTATGCACCAGGCTGGAGGAGGGCTCATCGTTAAAACGCAAGCTGTTCAATTTCACTGTCGGAACCGGCTGGGCGCGGTTCCTGCACCAGCAGGGGCGCGGTACATGGAAAGCGTCGTTCCTGCTCTGGCCGTTGCTGCAAAAGCTGGTTGCGCAGAAAGTTCTCGATCACCTCGGCGGGCGGTTGCGCGTTGCACTGAGCGGCGGCGCGGCCTTGTCACCGGAAATTTCACGGGTATTTATCGGGCTGGGCCTACCCGTCATACAGGGTTACGGGCTGACGGAGACCAGCCCGGTGATCAGCGGCAACCATCCGGAAAATAACTTTCCCGACAGCGTCGGCCAGCCGATACGCGATGTGCAGGTAAAGCTCGGGGAGCAGAACGCGCTGCTGGTGAAGGGGCCGAATGTGATGATGGGCTACTGGAACAACCCGGAGGCGACGAAGGCCATCATAGACGCGGACGGCTGGTTGAACACCGGAGACGTGGTGCGCATCAGCGAAACCGGGCACATCTACATCACCGGGCGCATCAAGGAAATCATCGTCATGTCGAACGGCGAAAAAATTCCGCCGAGCGATATGGAGCTGGCGATCCTGAACGACCCCTTGTTCGATCAGGCCATGATAATCGGGGAAGCGCACCCCTATCTTGTGGCGCTAGCCGTGGTCAATCCGGCTGCATGGCAAAACTTCGCGAGGGAAGCCGGTGTGCGCGCCGACATGCCCGAAGCCCTGGTCGACAGCCGCGTGGAAGGCAAGGTTTTGAAACGTATCGCGCTCGATTTGCGCGGCTTTCCGGGCTATGCGCATGTGCGCCGCGTGCTGCTGTTGCAGGAGCCGTGGACAACGGAGAACGGCCTGCTCACCCCCACCCTGAAACTCAAGCGCGACAAGGTGGCGGAGCGGTTCGCGGCGCAAATCGAGCAGCTCTATGAGAGGCATTAGCAGGTAAGCCGCGTAGCTGTTGCCCGCAAGAAATTTGTTTTGGCAAAAACAATCCGGACGAGTCAATGCTAAAAATGTGAAGCAGTTTTTCGTAGGTTGGGCAAAGCGCAGCGTGCCCAACCTATGCACTGAATTTATCCTAGAAACGGCAGTTCAATCCGCAGATTACGCAGATTAACGCAGATTTTCATGCAGTTATCAATGATTGCAGCATCACCCAAAAGGTGAGTACGCTAAACGGGGCAATTCTTTGTTTAATCTGCGGACAACTGCTTTTTGTAGGTTTATTAGAGGCTCGCATGAGCTCGTAGGATGCGGTGACGAAGGAACCGCACCGTTCGCGATTGGTGCAGCTCGCAAGCTCACCGCATCCTGCGGCGTCGCAGATGTCCGTTGAGAACCATAATCTTACTGTGTCACAAAGCGCTGAAGAGCGCATTGCGGCGTTAAAATCAGGCTCAAAATGCTCATTTACTACATGTAAACTCCGCTTTTTCGCCCGATTTTGCCTTGCACTGCATCCCTTGATCGCTTTGTGACACAGTAAGA
>JACREB010000039.1 GCA_016218475.1 Nitrosomonadales bacterium
CACGATCACCGCCGAAGTTGATGCCTGGCAGTTGCGCCGTAACACGGAGCAACGTGGCATCGAGTGGAAGTTCACCCGGCAGGATGCGGATACAAAAATGGCTCGGCATTATGTTTCGTAATTAATGGGTTTATATACTAGCTGCCGGGCTACCCCCGGCGGTGTTGATTTTGATTTTGGTTTACCCCAACCCTCTCCCGCGAGGGGAGAGGGAGTGGTTGTATCCCCGGCGGTGTTGATTTGTTTTCAGTCATTCATGGTTCGATCCCTCACCACGAACGGACTGGGTTGGTTAAATTTAATTACTCTCCAACACCACAAACGCGACAATAAAATCCCGTTCGTCGCTAATCGAAACATGGTGGCCGTTGATGCCGAGCTGTGCAAGATACTTGCGCAAGGCCTCGTCGAACTGCAACACCGGTTTGCCGAGCCCATCGTGCGTCACGCCGATGCGGCGCAAGCTGACCGGTTCGCGCAACCCGCTACCCGCCGCTTTGGCGAAGGCTTCCTTGGCGGCGAAGCGTTTCGCCAGGAAGCGCGCCTGATTGGCGTGTGCCTGAAATTCCGCCAGCTCGGACTCGCTCAGCATCCGTTCGGCGAAGCGCTGCCCATAGCGCGCGAGCATTTTCTCGATGCGCGCGTATTCGACAATATCCGTGCCGATACCAAAAATCATCTGTCATTCCCGCGAAGGCGGGAACCAATCCGCCAAAAGGCTCTTCATCTTCCGCACCGCCGCATCCAGCCCGATGAACACCGATTCGGCGATGATCGCGTGGCCGATGTTGAGCTCGACGATGTTGGGGATCGCGACGATGGGCTGCACGTTGTGGTAGTTCAGGCCGTGCCCGGCGTTTACTTGCAGGCCATGCGCATGGGCGTGTTCGGCTGCGGCGCGGATGCGTTCCAATTCATGCTGGCGTTCCGGTACACTGTCCGCATCGGCATATTTTCCGGTATGCAGTTCAATCAAGGGCGCGCCGCTGCGGAGTGCCGCGTCGATCTGTTTATGATCGGGGTCGATAAATAGCGACACTCTGATTCCCGCTTCGGCGCAACGCTCGCTGGCGGCTTTGATCGTATCGAAATAACGGATCACGTCCAGCCCGCCTTCGGTGGTCAGTTCCTCGCGACGCTCCGGCACCAAACATAAATCGTGCGGTTTGATGCGCAACGCGTTGGCGATCATTTCCTCGGTGACGGCGCACTCAAGGTTCATGCGCGTTTGCAGCATGTCGCGCAGGATTTCCACGTCGCGATCCTGGATGTGGCGGCGGTCTTCGCGCAGGTGCAAAGTGATCGCATCCGCTCCGGCCTCTTCGCAGATCAGTGCCGCGCGCACCACGTTGGGATAGCGCGCGCCGCGCGCCTGGCGCAGCGTGGCGACATGATCGATGTTTAGTCCAAGTTTCATCATGGTTCACCCCTGTATTTCGTTCATAACATCATCACCAACCGCATCGTCATTCCGGCGCAGGCCGGAATCCAGCAAATCATATGATCCGCGTAGCGAACAAAACCGGGATGTTGTCCCGCTTCGCGGAATTTTTAATCGTCTGGATTCCGGCCTGCGCCGGAATGACGTAACTTAGAGTTTTTGCAAATCCTTAATCAGCTCGCGCGTGTGCAAAATCTTCCCGCCGAGATGGTGGTTCAGCAACATGCGCATCAGTTGCTTGCTCTGCTGCGCGGTGAGCGGGTCGGCATAGTCGTCCGCCGCCATATCGAGCAGGGTTTTGCCCTGTACCGGCAAACCCGTCTGCGTATCGCCATCATCCCGCAACGCGCCGCGCTCCACGGCATAACGATAGCAGAGTTCGGCCTGTATTGCCTTGCCGTTGCCCGCCTCGCGCTCCAACGCCAGCGCGTAACCCAGCTCCTGCAACATGTGTTTCTCGAAGCAGCGCAGCGTGGCGGCGTGGTCGATTTCATGAGCCAAACGGTGCAAGGTGGCGCGGTAGTAGTCGAACAATTGCTCGTGCGGGTCATCGCGCGCCAGCAGGTTGAGCAACAGTTCGTTGAGATAAAAACCGCACATCAATGCCGTGCCTTGCAGGTAGGGCTGTCCGCCCTGCCACTCCGCATTGTGCAGCGTGCGCACTTCGCCCTTGCCGAACCAGCCCAATTGCAGCGGCTGAAAATTCAGCAGCACCCCGCGCAACGCCGATCTCGGGCGGCGCGCGCCGCGCGCCATGATCGGCAGGCGTCCGTGCCGCCGGCTGAACACGTCGAGGATCAAACTGGTCTCGCGGAACGGATAGCTGTGCAGCACAAAGGCAAGTTCATCCTGGATGCGTTGTTTGCCGGAAACGTTCATTGCTCGCCGATTATCAGGTCAGTCAACAACAAATCTTTCTTTCAGCCGCGCTCAAGCCGCCTGATGCTGCGATGGTTTAATCAAACATTCCGCCGGAATGCCCAGCCCTTCGTGCAAACGGCGAATCATCGGAAGCGTCAGCGGGCGCGTATAAGCCAATACCTCATACACACGATTCAGCCCCCCGATCATCGGCTGCAAGTCTTTCGGCTTCAGCCCCAAGCTTTCCATGCGGAACTTGATCGCTTCAATCGGATCGGGCAATTCCATCGGATAATGCTTGCGTTCATAAGCTTCCACCAGCGTTACCAGCACATCCAGCCGTTCGCCTTCCGGCGTATTGGCGCTCGCCGCCATCAGCCCCTCAATATCCTTGAGTACCGCACGGTAATCCGCCTTGGTCTTGATTGGTTTAATGTCCATATTTGCACCTCATATCGTTTGCGCATCTATCGCGTCATACTGCTTGTGTGTGCCGATGAAGCGTACATACATCACACGGTAAGTGTAATTGATCCACACCACCAGCCGGTATTTGTTACCTGCAATGTTGAACACCACCCGCCCGTCTTTAAGAATACTGGCATTACCAAAGTCCCCCTTCACCGCCGATGGCGAAGACCAGTCAGCTGCCAGCACTTGCCGATACCACGCGAGGCACGGCTCGCGTGCATCCTGATAGCTTGGGTTGTTTTCCCAAAAGGCTTTAAGGGTTGGTAAGGTAATCACACGCATGGGCGCATTTTAGTCCCATTTTGGGATAAATGGCAATTAAAAACCCGTGACATTAAAACCCCGACAAATTATATCTATCCAAGAACATCTCGGAAGTAGCGGCTCATCCTTTCACGCAATTCCGTTGAATCTGCCAACAAAGTGTCTTTCAGCATGGAAAGGTGCAGATCAGTAAGCCCTTCAATATGGGCGATATGGCGCTCTAACTCAGGATTCATTTCCAGTATGCTCAGGGCAGGCTTGTTGCGGGGCGTGTCCCCGGCTATTCAGCGATTGCGCGAGGTCGGCGAATTTTCCCGCCGCTTCTTCGGTGATTTGCGCGATGGTGCGCTTGGGGTGAAACTTGCCGGGGTCGGTAAATCTTAGGAGTTAAGCAAAAATAACTTGAACAATTGCGACAATTCCTCTATCGTGGAGATATGAGTGACATGACGACGATAGAAGCAAAATATCAAGCGCTGTCCGGTCGGCTGAATGAAGCCGCGTTGCGCGTGTGGGCGG
>JACREB010000040.1 GCA_016218475.1 Nitrosomonadales bacterium
CCGCCCACACGCGCAACGCGGCTTCATTCAGCCGACCGGACAGCGCTTGATATTTTGCTTCTATCGTCGTCATGTCACTCATATCTCCACGATAGAGGAATTGTCGCAATTGTTCAAGTTATTTTTGCTTAACTCCTAAAGAAGAGCGAGGCGTCGGTACGCAAACTTAACGACGAGCTGGAACAAAAAGTCATTGCGCGCACCGCCGCCCTGGCGCAGGCCAAGCTGGAGGTCGAACAGGCCAGCCGCGGCAAGGACGAGTTTCTGGCCGCCATCAGCCATGAGCTGAAAACGCCGCTCAACCACATTCTCGGCTTCGCCGACCTGCTCAAGGAAGGCCTGGCCGGCAAACTGAACGCCGAACAGAAGGGCATGGCGCAGGACATTTTCGATGCCGGGAGCAGGCAGCTCGCCATCGTCAATTCCCTGATCGAACTGGCCCGGCTGCAAGCCGGCAAGGTGGAACTGCGAGCCGAACTGCAAGACCCGGCGAAGATGCTGGCAGAGATCGCCGCGCGGCATGAAGCCAAGGCCCAGGCGGCCGGCTTGGATTTCGCCGTCGAGGTGGCGCAAGGACTGGGCGAGATGCCGCTCGACCGCGAGGTGGTGACGCACTTGCTCGACCATCTGCTCGACAACGCCTGCAAGTTCACCCCGTCCGGCGGCAAGATCAGCCTCATTGCACGGCGCGTGCCGCGCACCGAGGTCGCCGCGCCGGTGCGGATTGCAGCCGGGGAATATCTTGAACTGGCCGTCGCCGATAACGGCCCCGGCATTGCGCCGGAAATCCTGCCCCGGTTATTTCAGCCTTTCGTGCAGGGCGAGGGCCGCCTCAGCCGCCGCTATGCAGGCACCGGCGTCGGCCTGACGCTGGCCAGGCTGCTGGCGGAATTACACGGCGGCGGCAGCGGCGTCGAGAGTAAACCCGGCACCGGCGCGAAGTTTCTGGTCTGGCTGCCGTATGATTCAATTTCTGCACCAAAGGTGAATTTGTAGGAGCGACCTCCAGGGTGCAAAACAGAGGGTTGAGGAAAGTAATCATGGAACAGACCAAGCAAGCAACTATCCTGGCGGTGGACGATGACGAGTTCAACCTCAAGCTGCTGAATAAAATGCTTGCCGTCGAAGGCTATGCGGTGCGCACCGCGGCCAGCGGCGAAGAAGCGTTGGCCTCGGTGGCGGAACAACTGCCCGATCTGATTCTGCTCGACGTCATGATGCCCGGCATAGATGGTTTCGAGGTGGCGCGCAGGCTCAAGGCGGATGCCCGTACCCGCTCCATCCCCATCATCATGGTCACGGCGCTGGAGGATCGCGAATCGCGCCTCAAGGGGCTGGAGAATGGAGCGGAGGAATTCCTCACCAAGCCGGTGGGTCGCGCCGAATTGCAGATGCGGGTGAAGGGTTTGCTCAAGTTGAATGCTTCTTGAGTAAGAGCCTATTTCAGTAGGTTTCATACCCCGCGCCGTTTGCCTGCGGGATGCAGTGCAAGGCGCGGGCTGCGCCGTGTAGCCATTCTCCACAAGCAGGCCGCAACGCCGCAATGCGCCCGCGGGCAAGCGGCCCTCCGGGTTGGGTCTGGGCGCGGCGTCTGCGGCGTTGCACCGCTTGCCAATGGAACGTCCCTTGGCTGCGCGCTGCGCCTTGCATCCATCCGCGCCCAGACCCAACGCGGGGTATGAAACCTACTGGAATAGGCTCTAAGCCGAAGGTCAGCTTGGTGTCGAAAGCGGTATCCCGCCCCATCACTTGTCGTTCAGCAACCCCTGCATCGCCGCGACCGGCTTGACCTGCGGGAAATACACCTGCCGGTAGAAGTTGCCGAGGTTGCTCGACCACGCCACGCCGTCGCTGCGCCCGATCTGTTTCCAGTAGGCCATGAGCTCCGCGTCGTAGGCATCGATCGCGGCCGCATAGCCGGAAGCGTCGTAGCGCTCGTCGTGGCGGAATGTCCTGATGTCCATGCGCGGCTTGAGCGGCACATCGTCCCCGGTATGGCCGATGCACAGGCCGACCAGCGGGAAGGTGAGCGGCGGCAGGCCGAGCAGGGCGATCATGTCCTGCGGGTTGCGGCGGATGCTGCCGATCGGGACGATGCCCAGCCCGAGCGATTCGGCGGCGGTGATCAGCGTGCCGAGCACGATGCCCGCATCGGTTGCGGCGACGCCGAAGCCTTCCATGCTTTCGTGGACGATCTGCGCCTGCCCGGCCTTGCGCACGCCGAGATCGGTCTTGTGGAAGTCGATGGCGATGACGATGAACACCGGCGCCTGCGCGACCCACGCCTGCCCGCCGGAAAGCTCGGCGATGCGGGCGCGTTTTTCAGCATCTCGCACCACGATCAGCGAAATTTCCTGCGCGTTCATCGAGGTCGGCGCACGGTGTGCGGCGGCGATGATCTGGTCGAGCATGGTGTCGCCGACCGGGTCGGGCTTGTAGCTGCGGATGCTGCGGTGTGCTTGCTGGATGCGCAGGGTTTCGTTCATGGTTGTTTCTCCGATGATTGTTTTTCCGGCAGAGTGGACAGGTGCATGGCCTTGGCGACGACCGCGCGGGTCAGTTGCGGGGCGAACAGTTCGATAAAATCGTAAGTGTAGCCGCGCAGATATCCATTTTTGCGGATCGCGAGGCGCGTGGTGTTTGGCTTGAACAGGTGCCTGGCGCCGATCATGCGCAAATGCCGGTCGCGTTCCGGGATGAAGGCGATCTCGGCGAGGATGCCGATGCCAAGTCCCAGTTCCACGTAGGTTTTGATCACGTCGGCGTCGATGGCGGTCAGCGCGATGTTCGGCTCGATGCCCGCTTTTTCAAACGCTTCGTTGATCTTGCCGCGCCCGCTGAAGGCGAAGTCGTAGGTGACGATGGGGTATTGCGCAATCTTAGCCAGCGTCAGTCGGGTGCCCGGACAAACGTTTTTCGTATTTTTTTCATCCAGCAGCGGATGCTTGGGCGGCACGACCACGCAGTGGTGCCACTCGTAGCACGGCAGCGTGATGAGGCCGCCATACTGTGTCAGGCTTTCGGTGGCGATCGCGACATCGGCTTCGCCGTTCAACACCTGTTCGGCGATCTGCGTCGGGTTGCCCTGGTGCAGGCCGAGCTTTACTTTCGGATAGCGTTTTATGAAGTGCTTGACTACCGGTGGCAGGATGTAGCGCGCCTGGGTATGGGTGGTGGCGATGGTCAGCGGACCGCTATCCTGCGAGTGGAATTCCTGCCCCACCTGCCTGAGGTTCTCCGTGTCTTGCAGGATGCGCCGTGCAATGTCGAGAATGGCCTGACCGGGTTCGGTGACGGCGACGATACGCTTGCCGTTACGCACGAAAATATCGATGCCCAGTTCCTGCTCCAGTTGTCCGATCTGCTTGCTGATGTTGGGCTGCGAGGTGTACAGCGCGGCGGCGGCATCGGAAATCTTCAGGCCGCGCCGCACGATTTCGTTGAAATAACGCAGTTGCTGCAAGTTCATGGCATATATTCCTAAGCCGGGCGAGCCGGAACCAAAAATTGAAAGTTGCTTTCACGCAGGTTGGGCAAAGCGTAGCGTATACAACGAACAAAGATGCCGTTGCTAATGTTGTGTACGCTACGCTTTGCCCAACCTGCGCATCTATATAATCAATAATTATAAGATGCTAACATAAAACCATTTAGAAATATAACAGCTTCCAACTAGAATTCGCGCCTGAATTTTCTGGAGGGTGCGCATGGACTGGATGTACACGTTGTCCGGCTTTCTGGTCGGGCTGATTGTCGGCGTTACCGGGGTGGGCGGTGGGTCGCTGATGACGCCGCTGCTGGTGCTATTCTTCGGCGTATCGCCCGCCACGGCAGTGGGAACGGATCTGCTGTATGCCTCGTTGACCAAGACGATGGGCGGCTGGGCGCATGGGCGGCGCGGCACGGTGGACTGGAAGATAGTGGGCTTGCTTAGCGCGGGCAGCCTGCCTGCCTCCGTGCTGACCATCCTGACGTTGAAGTATCTTGCGCTGGATGAAAAATCCCTGCGCGGGCTGGTGACCGGGGTATTGAGTGTGGCCTTGCTGTTAACCGGAACAGCCTTGTTGGTAAAGGATCAGGTCAAGAAGATTGCGCGGCGCAGGGATGGCATGGTGTTCGAGTTGCATCATGGTCATCTGCCGGCAGCAACCATTATTACCGGTGTGCTGGTTGGCACGCTGGTGACAATTTCTTCAGTGGGTGCGGGTGCGCTGGGGATGGTGGTTTTGCTGTTCTTATATCCGCGCCACCAAACCGTTAAACTGGTCGGAGCAGATATTGTCCATGCCGTGCCGCTGACCGCACTGGCCGGGATGGGCCATCTGGCGCTGGGCACAGTGGATCTGGTGCTGCTGGGTAGTTTATTGCTTGGCTCGTTGCCGGGGATTTATATCGGCAGTCATCTGAGTTCCAAAGTGCCGGAGAAGGTATTGCGCCTGGTTCTGGCAACAATGCTGTTGATCATCGGTCTCAAGATGATGTTTTACAAGTAAAGGAAAACCGCGATGAGCGTGAACGCACAAAATTTATCCGACCTGGCGGAAATCGACCGCTTCGAGCAGGCCATCCAGGCTTTCAATGCAGGCAATCTCGATCTGGATCGCATGACGGCCGTGCGCTTGCAGCATGGCGTGTACGGCCAGCGCCAGCACGGCGTGCATATGTTCCGTATCAAGGTGCCCGGCGGGCGCTTGACGCCGGACCAGTTGGATGCGGTGGCGGATGTCGCCGCGAGCTACTCGCAAAAGGGCATTGCGCATGTCACCACGCGCCACTCCATCCAGATCCATTTTATTCCGCTCGACAGCACGCCCGCCGCGATGCGCCGCATTGCCAAAGTCGGCATGACCACGCGCGAGGCATGCAGCAACACGGTGCGCAACATGACTGCCTGCGGCCTGTCCGGCGTATGTCCGCGCGAGCGCGTCGATGTGACGCAGCATCTGGACGGCGCGGTAATACACTTTTTGCGCAACCCGCTCAACCAGCAATTGCCGCGCAAATTCAAGTTCAGTTTTTCGGCTTGCGAGGCCGATTGCGCGCAAGCGTTGCTGCACGATTGCGGCGTGGTGGCGATTGAAAAGAATGGACAGCACGGTTTCATGGTCAAAGCCGGCGGCGGCCTCGGACACAAGCCGCGCGAAGCGATTGTGGTCGAGGAATTCATCCAGGAACGCGAACTGCTGTTTGCGCTGGAAGCGCTGGTGGCGTTGCACAACAAATATTCCGACCGCACCAAACGCGCCAAATCGCGCATCAAGTTTCTGGTCGAGCGTTTCGGCGAGCAGGGTTTTCTGGAAAAGTATCGCGAAGAATTCGAGCGCACCAAACAGGCGCTGGCCGCGCAAGCCTATGCGCAAGGCGGGTGGCACCAGCCGGGCGGGCATGCCCGCCTCCCTCACCCCAACCCTCTGGATGAAACAACTAGCCATTCGACTAGGCTGCATATAACCGCAGCCAAGTCGCTGGTTATCCCGCAAGCGGGCGAGGGGGCAAACGAATCGCTACGCGAGCTTCACTTTAACGGTGGCGAAATACCCGGGCCGGGTGCGCCGCGCAAACTGTTTGCGCAACGCCAGGCCGGATTATTTGTGCTGCCGGTTGCTTTGCCGACAGGCGACATGACCCCGGTGCAGTTGCGCGGCGTCGCCGCACTGCTGCGTGCGAATAGCTTGAGCGAAATCCGCACCACGCAAGATCAGAACCTTTCCATCCTCAACGTGCCGCAAGCCAGTGTGGCCGCGTTGCGCAGCGGGTTGGCCGAGCTGGGGCTGTGCGATCCGGTCGCTGGAGATAACGTGGTGGCATGCCCCGGAACATCGACCTGCCGTCTCGGCATCACCGCCAGCCCGGTGATCGCGCCGCAATTGTCCGGCGGCAAGGCCGACCTGCGCATCCGCGTGTCGGGTTGCCACAACGGCTGCGCGCAACCCGAAACCGGCGACATCGGTATCTATGGGGAGGGCAAGCGCGTACACGGGAAACTGGTGCCGCACTATCAGATGTATTTTGCCGGCAGCGGCATGCCCATTAACGGGATGAATGGCGGTGCGCTGGCCCTGAAAGGCCCCGCGTTGCCGGTGGTGCGCATCAAACAAGCCATCGAGCGCGTACAGTCGGCGCATCTCGCCAGCGGCGAGGCCAGCTTTTTCGCTTGGGCGCGCGCGCAAGCCCCTGATTACTTCAAGCAACTGCTGGCCGACTTGGCCGAAGTGAAGGCGGAAGAATTGCAATCGGTCATGCGCGATTACGGCGATGCCGCCGACTTCCGCGTGCTGAATCTGGGTGGCGGCGAATGCGCGGGCGTATCGCAGGCGCTGATAGGCTCGAATTTCTTCGAGGCGGCGCACGAGCGCGAATACCGCAATGCGCTGGTGTTCCAGCTCAAGTATGGCGAGGCGGCGCATTGCAACGAAGCGATCTTGCGTTTGCTCGGGTCGGGCGTGGCGCAGTTGCTGGAGGGCGAGCGCCAGGATGATATGCACCAGATCGCCGGGCAACTCAAGCAACTGGCGCCCGGAGCGCTTGCCGACGAGTTTGCGCGGATAACAAGCGGTCTGGATCATAGCGCGGAAATCAGCAAGGAAGCTCTCGCGGCAATCAGCGCGGCGGTGGATAATTGGACGATCAAGGCGGCGGCTTTTGCGACCGAAAAGGATGTGCAGCTTGATCTGGCGGAAACCTTGCCCAAACAGGCATGACCTAATCTTACTGTGTCACATAGCGATCAAGGGATGCAGTGCAAGGCAAAATCGGGTGAAAAAGCGGAGTTTACATAGCGTAAATGAGCATTTTGAGCCCGATTTTAACGCCGCAATGCGCCCTTCAGCGCTATGTGACACA
>JACREB010000043.1 GCA_016218475.1 Nitrosomonadales bacterium
AGCGCGGCGGGGCATGGCAACCTTGGATTTCTTCAGTAGCGGTTGGGCATTTTCCCCATCAATCCGTCAAGGGAATAGAACAATCGTAAAGTGTTTCAGGGGCAATATCGATATTCCCAGGCCAAACAACCGTTCCGTAGTCGACGCGGGCACCGTAAAAAGCAGAGGATGCTTTCAATCGGTTGAAGGGCTTCTTGTCCATGTAAGGCGACATATCAAACATGCGATGCTCGCCATTTTCGAACTCAAGCTCCAAAATGTATCCTGCGCGAGCCTTGACATTCACCACATCCAGCAAGGCATGCATATTATCGCCTCACTGCAGGGGAGCAATACGAAATGGTTCTTCACCATTGATGGCCAAATCCCAATCGGCGAAAAGCTCATCGCGATGCAGTTCGACCCAAGCCTCAACGAGCTTGAGCTGCTTCGGCGGCAGATTACCCGCTAGAACGCGAGCATCTTCGATAGAAATAGACGCCTTGAAATCTTGGTAGCGGACGTGGAAGTGTGGCAAATGATGCCGATCATTGTCCTCATATAGCAATGTCACAAGTATTCCGTAAAACATGCTGATTGTCGGCATAACCTTACCTACCTTGGTTAATTTATGAGGGACATGATACCGTTAATCAGGGTACACAGTCAATAACCGTGGTCTGTCCCCTATTAAATAGTCCCCTATTAAATACTCTAATTTGGTATTTGAGGGGAAACCTCAGAAACCTCAGGGTCTGTCCCCTATTATTCAAGTTTTAGTTACCTGCAGATAGTTTTTCACATCCCTTTTTGGCCAGCCGGCAACTCATCTTATAATCAGCTTGGGCTTTCTGCGTCTCGCCCATCTTTTCGAGCACCAATGCACGGCCATAAATGAAGAGAGTGTTTGGAGGTTCACCAGTTTGATGGAGAAGATCGATGGCGGTATTGAACGACACGAGAGCATTCTGCAAGTCCCTGCCGCCCAATTTCTCACAGCCTCTTTTTGCCAGCCGACAAGTCACCTTGAAATCAGTCTGGGCTTTCTGCATTTCGCCCATCTTTTCGAACACCAATGCTCGGCCATAAATGAAGTGGGGGTTTGGAGGCGAGTCCATATGATGGAGAAGATCGATGGCCGTGTTGAACGACATGAGAGCATTCTGCAAGTCCCCTTTCCTTAAATAGGCCGCTCCCATGTTTCCATAGATGTCTGCATATCCATCGGCCAAAGCGATGGCTTGTTTAAAGTCGGCTATGGCTGAGTCATATTTTTCAATCTTGACCAGTTCAGTACCCCGGTTGAAGTAAATTCTATGCGCTCCCGGCAAATCCGTATGCCCCTTGACCAGTTTTTCCGCGTCATCCCACAATAGCACGGGGTGCGAGAATGTCATTAAGCGCTCCATCGAAATCGGGAACATCGCCAGTGCAATGACTACCAGAATACCCGCAGTCATGCGAACATTACACTTGGCAAATATCACCGGCAACAGGCAAAAAGCTCCCGCTGCCCACAGATAACTGCGATACAACACAAAAACTTCCTGAATCCGTACGGTAGATAACTCGGTTAAAAACATCACCCACGGGAACAACAAAGCAAACCCTGCCAAACCCGCTCGCCCCCGTTTCAGTAGCAGCCAGAATGCACCCGCGCCCCACACAACAAAGCAGATTAACGCCAACAGATAAGGAGAAAACAGCGATCGGGCGAAGGGTTCGCGCATATCAATGGACATCCAGGCCGGGTTGGGGGAAATCCAAAGCGCGGCATACTTGAAAAACAACCAGGATTGCGTGAGAACACTCAGCGGGTAGGTTAATTCGCTGTCGATTCCCCATATGAAATACGATGCATTGATTTCGTACACCGAACCCAGCAAGCCTTTTTTAGCCAGCAATACAAATGCCGCAATTCCGGCTAGCGCGGTAAATATTCCCCATCTTTTTTTCAGCTTTGCACGCCAGTCTTCATGCAACAGCACGGTCAACGCCAGCAGCGCGAACGGCAACATGATGGCGTGTTCCTTGGAGAACACCGCCAGATAATAAAAAGGCACGCTCATCCACAACCATGGCGGCTTCTGCCGGACACTACCATGCACATAACTCAACATTGCCAGCAAACCGAACAGCGTAGCCATGATGATGGTGCGCTGCACCAGATAACCCGCCGCATAAGTGGCCACAGGGTGAAGGGCGAACAACAGCGCCGCAAAAAATGCGGTAACGCGCGGGCTGATCGATCCATCCAGTATCTTATTAAAGTACGCCCGCCCCGAGCCTGTCGAAGGGCGAATGGGCTTCGAATGGTTCGGCTCGAACGGAACTGAGGTAGCCGCACCACATACCGCTGCAAACAAACCCGCAAGGAAGAAAAACAATGCCAACACCACTCCCGCATGTAGCAGTAAATTCTCCACGCGGAAATAAAATACCTCTAACCCAAACCATTCTTTGCTCCAGGCCAGTGTGGCGTAGGGCAACGAGCGTAACTCAAGCAATGAAAAACGATAGCCTGAAACTTGCTGCTTGTTCTCGTTATCTAGCCTAAAGAACGGCACATCATCAAATATGATCGGGTTCCATAGGAATTGGCCATACAGCGCCGTGGTCGCCAGTACCAGCAATAACACAGGAATCCACGTGCGCGAATATTTTTGCAATAACGAAGGTACTATGGAATATGGCATGCCGGTTTTAAATATATTTTTTCAAAATAAAAAACCCCCTCATGAAGAGGGGGTTTTAGGAATCAACTAAATTTTATGGCTTGCAGATGTTTGCCGCTATACAAGTTCCAGAACCTGCCCAACTCGTACCCTTGACGGTGTCAAAAACCGGAGTCAAGACATAAGTCAAGCCGTCTACTTGTGCGTTAGCTGTAGCCGTAATAACAGAATCCGTTACAGACAGAGCCGCCCCATACTTGCCGAACGAGGAAGCAATGGCAGCCGGAATACCCGTAGTACCGCTGTCGCATACGGTAAGAGTGCCATTATTATCGGTGAGGCAGTCTTCAACAGCAAGCTTCAACGCTCCTGTCGCATTTACGATTTCAGTGAATTTGGCCTTCTTGGTGTAGTTGCTGTAAGCCGGAATCGCTACCGCAGCCAAGATACCGATAATCGCGACCACGATCATCAATTCGATCAGGGTAAAGCCTTTTTGTACGTTTTTCATGTGAAGCTCCTTATGAAATGAACACACACGACGTGTGTCGCTGAATCATGCAGCAATAGCCATGCCAGACTTCAGAAGACAGAGGACAGAAGACAGAGGACAGACGCGTTGTCGGGGTTTCGCCCCGTATTTTATTTTTTCATCGGCATCCGTGCGGTGCATGAAAATGAAAAAATCAACCGGTTGACTACCAAAACTCGCTAGTTGGGTGACGGTTTTCGGCAGCAACTCAGTATTGACTTTGGCGATGGAACACTTAAACTGTACGCAGTAATACTGGACACTGTGGAGGTACCTAATGAACACACTCAGAGCATCTTATAGTATTGACCCGTTTGTTTTGCGCCGCTTCAATGAAACGATTCCGTCCCGTGAACGGAGCAGGGTTGTGCAAAATCTTATGGAGCAAGCATTGTTGGCGCGCGAAACCGTGCTCGAACAACTCGCCGAAGAATTGGAATCGCACCCGGATTTTGCGGCTGTGCGAGAAACGTCGCGCGCTTTTGAAGTGCTTGCAGCCGATGGCTTGGACGGCATGTAGGGAACTTCTAAAAATCCACATTTCATCCCAACTGCTGCGTTGCGGCAGCGGGGTAAGCAGGCAAGCCGCATAGCGGCTGCTCGCAAAAAATTTCTTGCTTACATATCATACATATGCGGCGCGGCGAAATTTTTGCCGCGCCTTGCATTTGGGCGAAATCTGAATTTTTAGAGGCTCCCTGTAATCATCAATTATGAAATTTCTTCGCGGTCAAATTTATCGGGTTAATCTCGAACCGACAATAGGCGGTGAACAGCAGGGTGACGCGCGTCCTTGTGTCATTTTTTCTATCACTCCCTTCAATAATAAGCTGCGCACAGTTGGGGTTATTCCGCTTTCATCTTCTCCGCGCCCACTTCCACCGCTAATTGTGCCTGCCCCCTCAGCGGGAAAGCCGGATTCTGTTGCTTTATGTCACCAGCTTCGTACCGCAGATAAATCCCGGTTGGGAAAGCAGATGGGGGTTCTCTCGCAACAGGACATGGCCGCGATAGAAGTTGCTGTGCGTCAGATTTACGGTTTATAAGCAAGGGCGAAAAGCAAAGGGGGCACCCATTAGCCGCGCGTCACCCGGCTGCTCTCCACTACGCCCCAGCCTGCGGCTTTCAGCGCGGGGGCTATTCCCGCCACATACAAAGACCATCCGCTGAAGGGCAACTGGAAACATTACCGGGACTTGCATATCGAGCCGGACTGGCTGCTTATCTACAAGATGGATGATGCGCATGCATGGCTGGTGCAAACAGGAACACATGCAGATATTTTCGGGACTTGATGCACATTATATTTGTTGCAGAGAGGGTGAAAAACATGAAACGCAACGCTGCTTCCAAGCCTTTTTTACAGTATTTGGTGTATTCGTTTTGCGCCGCTTGCTTCGGGTAGTTATCGCAATGTCATGTCTGGCGATAACACGGCTGGCATATCGACCGGTAACGCTTCTGATTTATAAATTAGCTCAGTTGGGGCAGGTTGGGTAAAATACCGATCTTTCGCAATGCAGGATTGTTATGGCAAGTAAATCGCAGAAAACGGTTGATTTCGAGTCGGCAATGGCCGAGCTTGAGCAGATAGTCGCCGACATGGAGGCGGGCAAATTGTCGCTGGAAGATTCTCTGGCTGCCTACAAGCGCGGTGCGGAGTTGCTGTCGTTCTGCCGGGGTCGCCTCGAAGATGCGCAGCAGCAGGTGAGCGTGCTGGAGAATGGCGTGCTGAAGGATTTTCCCGCCACCGGCGAAACAGGGCAGGCCGCTCCGACAAAGCCTTTGGTCCTGAGCGGAGTCGAAGGGTCAGGACAGGGCTGATGCACGCTGATTTTCAGGGCTGGGTTGCAGACCGGCAAACGCGCTTCGAGGAAGTGCTGCGCGGGTTGCTTCCGCGTGCGGAGACCGCGCCGCATCGCTTGCATGAGGCGATGCGTTATGCGGTGCTGGACGGCGGCAAGCGCGTGCGCCCGCTGCTGGCGTTTGCCGCGGGCGAACTGGCTGGCGCTGACCAGACAAGGGTGGATGTCGCCGCCGCTGCCGTCGAGTTGATTCACGCTTATTCTCTGGTGCATGACGATATGCCGTGCATGGACGACGATGTGCTGCGCCGGGGCAAGCCGGCCTGCCATGTACAGTATGACGAGGCGACCGCGCTGCTGGTCGGCGACGCCTTGCAGACACTGGCGTTCCAACTGCTCGCGGAGCATCGCCTGAACGGGCATGCCCGTTTCCCTCACACCCGCGACACGTTACTGGTGGAACAACTAGCCACTCGACTAGGCGAGCCAACAACGCCCGCCAAGTCGCTGGTTATGGCGCAGCCAGCCGATTGCGGGAGCGGGTCCGAAAAGCTTTTGGCCGGGCACCCGTGTGAGGCGGCCATTCCCGCACCGGATGCTCCGCAACGCCGTGTCATGGCCAGCCACCCCAACCCTCTGGGTGAAACGACTAGCCATTCGACTAGGCTGCAAACAACCGCAGCCAAGTCGCTGGTTATCCCGCAAGCGGGCAACCCTCACCCAAACCCTCTCCCAGAGGGAGAGGGATCAATCGCCCTTTCCCCCTCTGGGGGAAAGTTGGATAGAGGGCTTGGGGCAAACGAATCGCTGCGCGAGTTCCACGCTAACGACGATGCGGCGCACCAACTGGAAATGGTCAGGCTGCTCGCCGTGGCTAGCGGTTCGCGCGGCATGGCGGGCGGGCAGGCAATCGACCTGTCCAGCGTCGGCAAAGCGCTCACACTCCCCGAACTGGAGTTCATGCATATCCACAAAACCGGCGCGCTGATCCGCGCGGCGGTTCTGCTGGGAGCGCACTGCGGGTCGGCTTCTGCGGAGCAACTGGCCAGGCTGGATCATTTCGGCAAGCTGATCGGCCTGGCGTTCCAGGTGGTGGACGATGTGCTGGACTGCGAGGCGGACACCGCCACGCTCGGCAAGACGGCGGGCAAGGATGCGGATAGCGACAAACCGACCTATGTCAGCCTGTTGGGCATGCAGGGCGCACGCGACATGGCGCAGCGGCTGCATCGCGAGGCGCTGGAAACCCTGGCGGAATTCGGCGCGGCGGCGCAACGCCTGCGCGATCTGGCCGATTTTATTGTGTTGAGGAAGTTCTGATGGATGCTTTTGGTTTTTGTAGGGTGGCGGCCATGACACGGCGTTGCGGAGCATCCGGGGCGGGAATGGCCGCCTCACACGGGTGCCCGGCCAAAAGCTTTTCGGACCCGCTCCCGCAATCGGCTGGCTTTGCCAGTAACGTGTCGCGGGATGTGGCGGCCATGACACGGCGTTGCGGAGCATCCGGGGCGGGAATGGCCGCCTCACACGGGTGCCCGGCCAAAAGCTTTTCGGACCCGCTCCCGCAATCGGCTGGCAGAAACCCTCACCTCAATCCTCTCCCGGAGGGAGAGGAGGCGATTGCTCTTTCCCCCTCTGGGGGAAAGTTGGATAGAGGGCTGGCCAGTAACGTGTCGCGGGATGTGGGCTCCGCCCACCATGCCTGTCCTGAGCTTGGCGAAGCGGTCGGGCGAAGCCCGACCTACCTTTTGGTTACAGCCCTTTTGGTTGCATATCAAGGATGCCATTGATGTACTCCCTCCTGAACACTATCAATACCCCCGACGATCTGCGCAAACTGGAGCGCGCGCAGTTGCCGCAACTCGCCGACGAGCTGCGCCGCTTCCTGATCGAGTCGGTGAGCAAGACCGGCGGGCATTTGTCTTCCAACCTCGGCACGGTCGAACTGACCATCGCATTGCATTACATCTACCACACGCCGGACGACCGCCTGGTATGGGACGTGGGGCACCAGACCTACACGCACAAGATACTCACCGGGCGGCGCGAAGCGATGAACAAACTGCGCATGGCGGGCGGCATCGCCGGTTTTCCCAGACGCGACGAAAGCCCTTATGACGCCTTCGGCGCCGGGCATTCCAGCACGTCGATTTCGGCGGCGCTGGGCATGGCGGTGGCGGCGCAACTGGAAAATTCCGAGCGGCGCGCGGTGGCGATCATCGGCGACGGCGCGCTGACCGGCGGGATGGCCTTCGAGGCGCTCAACAACGCCGGCGCGCGCGACGCCAATCTGCTGGTCATCCTCAACGACAACGACATGTCCATTTCGCAGCCGGTCGGCGCGCTGAATAATTATCTGGCCAAACTGATGTCGGGACGCTTCTATGCGGCGATGCGGCGCGGCAGCGAGAAAATGTTCAAGGGTATGCCACCGGTGCTGGAATTCGCCAAACGCGCCGAAGAGCACGTCAAGGGCATGGTGATTCCCGGCACGCTGTTCGAGGAATTCGGCTTCAATTATATCGGGCCTATCGACGGGCATGATCTGGATGTGCTGCTGGACACGCTGGGCAACATCCGCCAGCTCAGCGGCCCGCAGTTTTTGCATGTGGTCACGCAGAAGGGAAAGGGTTATGCACATGCCGAGCAGGACAGCGTCCTGTATCACGGCGTGAGCAAGTTCGACCCGGCCAACGGCATCGCCGCAAAACAGGCCCAAGCCGAAGTGCAGCCCGCCAAACCCACCTACGCCGAGATATTCGGCAAGTGGCTGTGCGACATGGCGGCGCAGGACGAACAGTTGATCGGCATCACGCCGGCGATGTGCGAAGGCTCCGGGATGGTGGAATTTGCCGAACATTTTCCGGCGCGCTATTTCGACGTGGGCATCGCCGAGCAGCACGCGCTGACGTTTGCCGCCGGCCTGGCCTGCGACGGTTTCAGGCCGGTGGTTGCGATTTATTCGACCTTCCTGCAGCGCGCCTACGACCAGCTCATCCACGACATCGCGTTGCAGAATCTGCCGGTCATGCTGGCCATCGACCGCGGCGGGCTCGTCGGCGCGGACGGCGCGACCCACGCGGGCAGCTTCGATCTTTCCTATTTGCGCTGCATTCCGAACATGACGGTGATGGCGCCGGCAGATGAGAACGAATGCCGCCAGATGCTCTATACCGCGTACCGGTTGGGTGCGCCGGGCGCGGTGCGCTATCCGCGCGGATGCGGTCCCGGCGTGACGGTCAATCAGGAGATGCTCGCACTGCCGGTAGGCAAGGGCGAACTGCGCCGAGAAGGCAAGCGCGTGGCGATCCTGGCCTTCGGTTCGATGCTGGCTCCCGCGCTGGCCGCCGCCGGACAACTCGACGCGACCGTGGCCAACATGCGCTTCGTCAAACCGCTGGATGCCGGACTGGTTTTGCAATTGGCGCGCGACCATGAACTGCTGGTCACGGTGGAAGAAAACACCGTGCAGGGCGGCGCGGGCAGCGCGGTGGCGGAATGCCTGCAACAGCACGGCGTTGCCGTGCCGCTGCTGCAACTCGGCTTGCCGGATAATTTTATAGAGCAGGGCGAACATGCGCAGATGCTGGCGGATTGCGGTCTGGATGCCGCCGGGCTGGTCGCCGCCATTGTCAGGAATCAGAAATCAGGAATCAGAAATCAGGACTGAGCCAAACCCGTTTTCTTGTACTCTATGTAATCGCGGACTAATTGAAAGAAATAGCATGAATGCACCCGTAGTAAATTCTATCGCCGATGTGCAAAATTCCGCCGATACGCGCCATCTGGCGATCAATCGCGTCGGCATCAAGGGCATCCGCCATCCGGTCAGGGTGAAAGACCAGAGCATCGGCGTGCAGCACACCATCGCCACCTTCAATATGTACGTACACTTGCCGCATAATTTCAAGGGCACGCACATGTCGCGTTTCGTCGAGATACTCAACGAGCATGAGCGCGAAATCTCCGTGGAATCCTTCGAGAGCATTTTGCATGAAATGGTGACCCGCCTGGAGGCAAAATCCGGCTATATCGAAATGAGGTTCCCGTATTTCGTGAATAAAACGGCGCCGGTGTCCGGCGTGCATAGCCTGCTCGATTACGACGTGACGCTTATCGGCGAAATCGTCGACGGCAAGGCGCGCATCACGATGAAAGTCGTGGTGCCCGTCACCAGCCTGTGCCCCTGCTCAAAAAAGATTTCAGAACGCGGCGCGCACAACCAGCGTTCGCATGTCACGCTCACGCTGCGCACCAACCGTTTTGTCTGGATCGAAGAGGTGGTGCGCATCGCCGAGGAACAGGCCTCCTGTGAACTGTTCGGCCTGCTGAAACGGCCCGATGAAAAATTCGTCACGGAACGCGCCTACGACAATCCCAAGTTTGTCGAGGACATGGTGCGCGACGTGGCGGCGGTGCTGAACGCCGACGAGCGCATCGATGCTTTTATTGTGGAATCGGAGAATTTCGAGTCGATCCATAATCATTCGGCGTATGCTTTGATCGAGCGGGACAAGACCAAACAGTGAATGGGGAAGAGAGAATGGGGAAGGGATCGCACCTTCGGTGCTCAAGGGAAAATTCGGCACATCGGTTTTACCCTTCTCCCTTCTCCCTTCTCCCTTCTCTCTTCCCCCTTAACCCTTCCCCCTTAACCCTTCCCAAGACTTATGAAACCCATCGCCATCTTCCGCCACACGTACACCGAAGGCCCCGGCTATCTCGCCGAATTTCTCGACGAACGCCAAATCCCGTGGCAGTTGATCGCCGTCGATACGGGCGACACCGTGCCGCGCAATGCATCGGCTTACTCGGGACTGGTATTCATGGGCGGGCCGATGAGCGTCAACGACGACCTGCCGTGGATACCGCCGGTGCTGACATTGATCCGCGAAGCGGTAGCCGGGGGCATTCCCGTGCTGGGGCATTGCCTCGGCGGGCAACTGATCTCCAAGGCGCTGGGCGGTGTCGTGTCGCGCAATCCGGTAAAGGAAATCGGCTGGGGCGAAGTAACGGTGGCGGACAACGACACCGCGCGCGACTGGTTCGGCGAGGTGCGGCATTTCGACGCATTCCACTGGCACGGCGAAACCTTTTCCCTGCCACAGGGTGCCGTGCATCTGCTGTCCAGCGCCTATTGCACCAACCAGGCCTATGCCATCGGAAAACACCTCGCGCTGCAATGCCATGTCGAGATGACCGCCGGGATGATCGCCTCCTGGTGCGAAGTCGGTGCGGATGAAATTGCCGCCGCCGGCGCGAGCCCGGCGGTGCAATCCGCAGCCGGAATGCAGCAAGAAATTACGCGCAACTTACCCCGGATGCAGGAGGTTGCGAGGCGGCTATATACGCGCTGGATCGTCGGCCTGCGCGCATAGCGCAGGCCGGTGCCGCTAGCGTAATTTACCGCCTTGTCTATAATGAAATGTTTTCGCCGCACAGGGAAACATAACGTCGTCACAAAATCAAAGGGGATTCCCATGAAGAAAACGATTCTGCTGGCTTGTCTGGGTTTTGCATTCGCCGCTTCCGCTCCTGCTTTTGCGGCCGGCGAAAAGATGAAAGGTTGCAGCAAGGAAGCGACCGGCATGAAGGGCGATGAACGCAAAGCCTTTATGAAAAAATGTTTGTCCAAGGATTACACTCTGAAAGCCGATGCGGCACCCGCTGCTGCGGATAAAAAGTCCGACAAGGCGGAAGCCAAGCCTGCTGCGGAAGCCGCCGCACCTGTCAAGCAGCAGGACAAGATGAAACACTGTAACGAGGAAGCCAAATCCAAGGCGCTAAAAGGTGACGAACGCAAGGCATTCATGGGCTCATGCCTCAAGAAATAATCTTCAGGGTGTATCCATGCACCCGCAGAAAAACGCGCCGCAAGGCGCGTTTTTCGTTGGAGGCTGAAAATCCATGCGGTGTATAATCCGCATTCTTTTGTGCGGCCATGCCGCACTCCAGTTTGTTAAAGATTGCATGATCAGAAAATTCCTCAAGCGCGTATTCCGCAAACCGGCCAGAACCAAGACAGCAGGAAATGCCCAGGTGATCCCGTTCGGATTGCATGGTGTCGCGCGCGAACAAATCAGTTACGGCGCAAAAAAAGTCACCGACGGCCTGCAAGCGGCGGGCTATCAGGCCTGCGTGGTCGGCGGCGCGGTACGCGATTTGTTGCTTGGTCGCGCCCCAAAGGATTTCGATGTGGCGACGGATGCCACCCCTGAAGAGGTGCGGCGCATATTCCGTCGCTCGCGCATCATCGGGCGGCGTTTCCAGTTGGTACATGCGATGTTCGGCGAGGAAGTGGTCGAAGTCTCCACTTTCCGGAGCATGATCGAGGCCGAGGACGCACAGACCGACGAACATGGCCGCCTGTTGCGCGATAATCAGTTCGGCGACCAGGAACAGGATGCGGCGCGGCGCGATTTCACCGCGAACGCGCTGTTCTACGATCCGTCCACCCAAGAAATTTACGATTATCACGGGGGTTATGCCGATACCCGCAAGCACCTGTTGCGCATGATCGGTGATCCGTCGGTGCGCTACCGCGAAGACCCGGTGCGTATGGTGCGTGCGGTGCGCTTGTCAGCCAAATTGGGTTTCCGGCTGGATGCGGCAACTGCTGCCCCGATTGGCGAGATGAAGGATCTGCTCGACAATGTGCCGCAGTCGCGTTTGATCGACGAAGTGCTGAAGATGCTGTTGTCCGGCCATTCGGTGGAATGCATCCAGCAGTTGCGCAAGATGAATCTGCATCATGGCCTGTTGCCGCTGCTGGATGTGATCCTGGAACAGCCGATGGGCGAGAAATTCATCATGCTGGCGCTGCGCAATACCGACGAGCGCATCAATCAGGAGAAGACCGTTTCCCCGGCATTCCTGTTTGCCGCATTGCTCTGGCATGAGGTGCGGGCGGCATGGGATATCCGCGTGCAACAGGGTGAGCGCCCGGTGGGCGCAATGCACGCGGCGATGGATGAAGTGCTGGCCAGGCAGAAGGCTCAACTCGCCATCCCGCATCGCCACGATGCGGTGATGAAGGAAATCTGGCTGATGCAGCAACGCTTCGATCAGCGCGCCGGACAGCGCCCGTTCCGTTTGCTGGCGCAGCCGCGCTTCCGCGCCGGGTTCGATTTTCTGTTGTTGCGCTGCGCCAGCGGTGAAGTGGATGACGAGCTCGGGTTGTGGTGGGATGAATTCCAGGATGCCGGCGCCGAACGGCAGGCGGAAATGCTGCAACCGGAACAAGCCGGGGACAAAAAACGCCGCCGCAGAAAGCCGCGTAAAAAACCGGGAACGACACCGGCAGACGAACCATCTGCATGATGGGAGCCTCTAATCTTACTGTGTCACAAAGCGCTGAAGGGCGCATTGCGGCGTTAAAATCAGGCTCAAAATGCTCATTTACTACATGTAAACTCCGCTTTTTCGCCCGATTTTGCCTTACACTGCATCCCTTGATCGCTTTGTGACAC
>JACREB010000003.1 GCA_016218475.1 Nitrosomonadales bacterium
GAGGTATTCACTCCCGCATGGATGGTCGATGCCATGCTCGACCTCGTGAAGGACGAGTCGGAGCGCATTGATTCGCGCTTTCTGGAACCGGCATGCGGAAGCGGTAACTTTATTGTCAAGGTCTTGCAACGCAAGCTCGCGACCGTCGAGCACAAGTTCGGGAAATCTGATTTCGAAAAGCAGCACTATGCGCTTCTTGCGCTGATGTGCATCTACGGAATCGAGCTTCTGGCAGACAACATCGCCGAGTGCCGGGAGAACATGCTGGAAATCCTCGCCGACTACCTGAATCTGCAGGAGTCGGATGATCTCTGCCGCGCCGCGACCTATGTGTTATCGCAGAATCTGGTCCACGGTGATGCCTTGACGATGTGCGTCAGCAGTGGCGAGCCGATTACTTTTGCCGAATGGGGCTACTTGGGCAAAGGCAAGTTTCAGCGCCGCGACTTCCGCTTCGACACCCTGACCCATTCGTCGGCCTACAGTCAGGAAGGGACGCTCTTTGCCCACCTCGGCAAGCACGAGATATTCATGCCGGCGAAGACCTACCCGCCGATGACGGTGCGCGAGCTGGCTGGCGGCAAAGGGGAATAACCATGGCGAAAATCAAAATGAAAGACGCAGCAAGACCCCTTTATGTCTATTGAATACGAGGGGTTGTGGTTAAATATGGCGGATTCGCCACAGTTGGAAACGGGGGGTTCTGATGAGCAAGAACAGCCAGATTGTTGTGTTAAATGAAACCGTCCGCATTCAGAGAATGGATCAGGATGATTATATTTCGCTGACGGATATCGCCAAGTTCAAGAATCCCGATGATCCGAGGTTTGTCATTCAAAACTGGATGCGTACTCGTTCATCCATCGAATTTTTGGGTATTTGGGAGCTGCTGAATAATCCGGACTTTAACCGTGTCGAATTCGATACGGTTAAAAATCAATCTGGCAGCAATGCATTTGTGATGACCCCCTCAAAATGGACTGATTTGACAGGCGCCATCGGTATCAACTCCAGAGCGGGCCGGTACGGCGGCACTTACGCCCACAAGGACATCGCCTTCGAGTTCGCCTCCTGGGTGTCGGTCGAATTCAAGCTCTACCTCATCAAGGAATTCCAGCGCCTGAAAGAGACGGAACACCAGCAACTGGGCTGGGACATCCGCCGCAACCTGACCAAAATCAACTACCGCATCCACACCGACGCCATCAAGACCCACCTGATCCCGCCGCTACTCACCTCGCGGCAGATCAACCTCATCTACGCCAGCGAGGCAGACTTGCTGAACATGGCGCTGTTCGGCAAAACCGCGCAGCAGTGGCGCGATGAAAACCCCGGCAACAAGGGCAACATCCGCGACGAGGCCAATGTCTCGCAACTGGTGTGCCTGGCCAACCTGGAAACGCTGAACGCGCATTTCATCCATCAGGGGCTAGCGCAGGCCGAACGGCTGAAACTGCTGAACCAGACCGCCATCCAGCAGATGAAGCTGCTGTTGGCGGATGCGGGCACACGGCGACTGGAAGGGAAACAGCCATGAGCGACAAGCCGGTGAGCCTGACTGCGTCGCCCGAAGGTTACGCCGACTGGCTGACCGAACTGAAAGCACGCATTCATGCCGCCCAGCAGCGCGCCACGCTGGCGGTCAACCGCGAGCTGGTATTGCTTTACTGGCAGATCGGGCGCGACATTTTGGCCCGGCAGGCCGAGCAAGGCTGGGGGGCGAAGGTCATAGAGCGGCTATCGCAGGACCTGCGCACCGCTTTTCCGGAGATGAAGGGATTTTCGCCGCGCAATCTCAAGTACATGCGGGCCTTTGCCGAGGCTTGGCCGGAGGCTGAATTTGTGCAGCAGGCTGCTGCACAATTGCCGTGGTTCCACCTTTGCACCCTAATGGACAAGCTCAAGAACCGCGAAGAGCGGGATTGGTATCTGGCGTGCGCGGTAGAACACAACTGGTCGCGCAACATTCTGGAAATGCAGATCGAAACCCGTCAGAGGGAGCGCAGCGGCAAGTCGGTAACCAACTTTTCGTCTACGCTGCCCAAACCCCAATCCGATCTGGCTCGTGAATCGCTGAAAGATCCCTACCGTTTTGACTTTCTTGGTCTAACAGATGAGGCGAAAGAGCGCGAGATCGAACGAGCCTTGGTGAAACATGTCACCGATTTTTTACTGGAGCTGGGCGCAGGCTTCGCGTTTGTCGGGCGGCAGGTGCTGCTGGATGTGGGCGGTGACGAGTTTTTCATCGACCTGCTGTTCTATCACCTCAAGCTGCGCTGCTATGTGGTCATCGAGCTCAAGGGCGGCAAGTTCAAGCCAGAGCATTTGGGGCAGCTCGGGTTTTACCTGACTGCCGTGGATCGGCAGGTGAAA
>JACREB010000036.1 GCA_016218475.1 Nitrosomonadales bacterium
CAAAATGCTCATTTACTATATGTAAACTCCGCTTTTTGCGAGTTGGGCGGCAACGGCAAGCCGCCCATCCCTGCTTGACCCACTTCACCCGATTTTGCCTTGCACTGCATCCCTTGATCGCTTTGTGACACAGTAAGATTAGGTCACGGATCGTGCGAAAAGGATCTGTGGCGCATGTGATTATGACAACAATCGCTTCCAACTTGCAAGCCGTGCGCAACGCGATAGCAATAGCGGCTGCCGGAGCAGGCCGCGCGCCGGGCGGTATTGTCTTGCTGGCGGTCAGCAAAACTTTCCCGCCAAAGGCGATCCGCGAAGCATACCACGCCGGACAGGCTGTTTTCGGTGAGAGTTATGTGCAGGAAGCGCTGGAGAAAATCGCAGCACTGCATGATTTGCCGATTGAGTGGCACTTCATCGGGCCGATCCAGAGCAACAAGACGCGCGCCATTGCGGAGAATTTTGCATGGGTTCACAGTGTGGATAGATTGAAAATCGCCGAGCGCCTGTCCGCGCAGCGCCCGCAAATCTTGCCTCCGCTTGATGTGTGCCTTCAGGTTAATATAAGCGGCGAAGGCAGCAAGAGCGGCGTCGCTCCCAATGAGGCGGCCGGATTAGCCCAAGCCGTGGCGCGGCTACCGCAACTCAGGCTGCGCGGGCTGATGGCGATTCCGGCGCCCAGCGACGATGTTGCCGCACAGCGCCTGCCCTTTGCGCAGTTGCGGGAACTGCGTGACCAACTCAACCGGCAAGGGTTGAGTTTGGATACCCTGTCGATGGGCATGTCGCATGATTTTGCAGCGGCCATCGCGGAAGGTGCAACAATGGTGCGCGTCGGTTCGGCGATTTTCGGGTTAAGAGATTATGGAGGAAAATAAATGAACATCTGTTTCATCGGCGGCGGCAATATGGCTGCGGCACTCATCGGCGGCATGCTGGGCAAGGGCTTTGTTGCCGGACAAATCAGCGTGGTGGAAATCAGCGCAGATAATCGCGCGCGGCTGAAACACGATTTTGCGGTTCATGCCGTGGAGCACCTCGCTGAAGGTGTGCCGGGTAGCGATGTCGTCGTCTGCGCGGTCAAGCCGCAGCACTTGCGCGAAGTGGCGCGGCAGATCGCTCCCCTGCTCGGCAAGCAGCTTCTGATCTCCATCGCCGCCGGCATACGCGCGGCGGATATGGCGCGCTGGTCGTGCAGCCAGGCAATAGTCCGCGCAATGCCCAACACCCCTGCACTGATCCACAGTGCCATCACCGGCTTGTATGCAATGCCTGCGGTGAATGACGCGCAACGCGAACAGGCGCAGAACATTCTTGCGGCAGTGGGCGAAATCCTGTGGCTGCAGGACGAAGCGATGCTGGATGCCGTCACGGCGATTTCCGGCAGCGGCCCGGCTTATGTTTTCTATTTCATCGAGGCGCTGCAACAGGCGGCGCTCGAACTGGGCTTCAATGACGAAGAGGCTCACCGTTTGAGCCTGGCGACTTTTCTGGGAGCAAGCAAATTGGCCGCTTTCAGCGATGAGGATGTCAGCGTGTTGCGCGCGCGCGTCACTTCCAAAAACGGCACTACCGAACGCGCCTTGCTGAGCATGGATGCCAACCATGTTGCAAGGCACATCGTGCATGCCGCGCATGCCGCCGCCGCGCGCGCCAGGGAAATGGGCGACGAACTGGGCAGTGATTGATATGCTGAACGAAGCCCTGCTGTTCCTGCTCGACATCCTGCTGCAGCCGTTCGCGGCGATCCTGCTGCTGCGTTTCCACCTGCAATGGCTGCGTGCGCCGTTGCGCAACCCGATCGGCGAATTCATCATGGTGCTCACCGACTTTCTGGTGTTGCGCGCGCGCCGTTTCGTTCCTTCCGTGCTCGGATTGGACAGCGCATCGCTGCTTCTCGCGCTGCTGGTCGAGATGCTCTATCTGGCCGGAGTTTTGTGGGCGCAGGGCTTCCCGCTGCACGGCTTTCCGTTGCCGGGGTTGCTTGTGCTGACAATGGTCAAGCTGCTCAAAATCAGCCTGTACCTGCTGATGGCAGTTGTATTCGCGCAAGCGATCCTGTCCTGGATAAACCCCTATTCGCCCATCGCGCCGTTGCTGACAGCCGCCACCCGGCGGTTCCTGCAACCGTTGCGCCGAATCGTGCCGCTGATGGGCAGCGTGGACCTGTCGCCGTTGCTGTTGTTTATCATCTGCCAGCTTGTCGTCATCGTTCCGATCGGCGCATTGGAGCGCATCGCCTACAGTTTGCTTTGATGGGCGTCTCAAAAAACAGGGTGGTTTGGTACCGCCGCAACGCGGATGTCATTACGCTTACACTGCATATCCAACCCGGCGCGAAGCGCAACGAAATTGCCGGGCTGCACGGCGATGCGCTCAAGATACGGTTGGCCGCGCCGCCCATTGAAGGGCGCGCCAATGAGGCGCTATCGAGATTTATTGCGGAATTGTTTGACGTGCCGTTGCGCCAGGTGGAACTCAGGCGAGGCGGGCAATCGCGCCACAAAGTAGTGGCGATTGTCGGCAGCAAAATCGAGCCGGAAAGTTTGCTGAAAACAGACCCGTAGGCTGGCGGTGGCTGGTTATCACCACCGGCCTGCATCGCCGCGATCGGCCAAACGGCGATACGCGGCAAGCGTGCCGCGTCAAGCGGCTTTCGGTTTCTCTTTCTTGGGTTTCTTTGCTTCCTTGGTTTTACGCTGTTGTCCTTTGGCCATGATCGTTCTCCTTGTAGTGTCAACATGAAATATGCGTCAACTAATACGGCGCGGTTTAAAGATATATCCAAGCGATTGCATCAACCCGAACTCGGGCAAGATACAATCCGCGCGAATGATAATCCGTTATGGGAAAATGTGAAACTTTTTTATGGCATCCTGTAAATGAAAAAAGATTTCTGGCTGGAACGCTGGGAACGGAAAGAAATCGGCTTTCACCAGAGCGAGATCAATCCTTATTTGCGCCAGTACTGGCAGGAATTGCATCTTGCCCGCGATAAAAATGTATTTGTGCCGCTGTGCGGCAAAAGCAGCGACCTGTTATGGCTGCGCAAGCAAGGGCATCCGGTACTGGGCGTGGAATTAAGCGCCATCGCGGCGCAAGCATTCTTCGAGGAAAACAGCTACACCCCGCATCGTTTTCCCGGTGGAAAATTCGACTGCTACGAAGCGGGCGGCATCCGTATCCTGTGCGGCGATTTTTTTGACTTGAGCAAGGATGACATGGCGAAGGTGAGCGCGGTGTACGACCGGGCATCGCTGGTCGCTTTGCGCAGTCCCGCTTGAGCATAAAGCGTGTGTCATTCCATTTCTCCTTCAAATGGGAAGTAATTTGTAGGTCGGGCTCCGCCCGACATCTGTATCCGGCGGGTAGAACCCGCCCTACGTTATTGCACTATTGATAGAGAAATGGAATCAGTCGTATACACCGTGCCCAGCATAATGACCACACACACCCTTCGACAAGCTCGGGGCGAACGGTTTATGGTGGCACAGTCGGCGGTTTCTTAATTTGGAATTGGAATAAAACGTCGGGCTCAAGCCTGGCTTTGTAGCATCACACTCTCGAAATTTTTAACCCCAAGGGTTGACGACCTCCAATCCGGGGTAGTCAAAGTCTTTCTGGTTGCGCGTAACCAGGCGCAGTTCGTGATGCAGGGCAGTGGCGGCCAGCAGGCTGTCTATGCTGGGAACGGGTCGCCCCATTTGCGCGATCAACCTGCCCCAGCGGTCTGCCACCAGAGTATCTACGGGCAAGACTCTGCTGCCGAACCAGTCCACCAACTCATGTTCGAGCCACAGCCGGAGTTTTTCGCGGCGCTCACCATCCGGCATGCGTTCGACGCCTTTGCGAATTTCGCCCAAGGTTAACACGCTGATGTGCAGGGCTTCGGATGGGATGTTTCCGAACCATGCCAGAACTACTTTGGCTGGTTTGGGGCGCACCAATTCCGAAATGGCGTTGGTATCGAGCAGATAGCTCATAGCTTGAGCTTGCGCGTGGGAGTTTGCTCACGCGTAATTTCAAGATCGCACCCTACGAGCGGCGATGCCCGCAACAAGTCCACAAGGCCGGGTTTGGGGTGAGTGAGTTTCTGATAATCGCGCTGGGAAATCAGCACGGCAACCGGCTCGCCATGCACGGTGATGTTTTGCGGGCCTTGGCTTTGCGCGCGTTTAACGACCTCGCTGAACTTGCACTTTGCTTCCTGTAATTGCCATGTTTGCATGATGCCCTCCAGAATCTAGTCAGTCTGACCAGATTGTATCAGGAGTGATTGGGGTGGGTGATATTTTGTTTGGCTCGCTCCTGCATGCGGCGGATGTTATCCGTACTAATCTTACTGTGTCACATAGCGCTGAAGGGCGCATTGCGGCGTTAAAATCGGGCTCAAAATGCTCATTTACGCTATGTAAACTCCGCTTTTTCACCCGATTTTGCCTTGCACTGCATCCCTTGATCGCTATGTGACA
>JACREB010000037.1 GCA_016218475.1 Nitrosomonadales bacterium
TGTGTCACAAAGCGCTGAAGAGCGCATTGCGGCGTTAAAATCAGGCTCAAAATGCTCATTTACTACATGTAAACTCCGCTTTTTCGCCCGATTTTGCCTTGCACTGCATCCCTTGATCGCTTTGTGACACAGTAAGACTAAAATCGTGGCGCATTATCGCTTCCACTCACAGCGTGAAAACGATACGAAAACCCTCTACCGGCCCCTCTCGGGTAAGACGGCAGAGGGGTGCTGCACTCATCATGACGCCCCGTGGACGCTTCCTTGCACACCCGGATTGCCCGTAAGCAATCCGGTTCCGGCAGGTGAAAGCGTACTGGCCAGACGGAAACCGTTGTTGTTGTTCCGGTTCGCCGGTTCGTTCCTGTTGCGGTTAGCCGCGCGTTCGTTCTGCGGTTTGTTGTTCCAGGAGCCGCCGCGAAGAACGCGCCCGGTCGGCAGGGCGTCAGGCTCCCGCGCCGGATCAAACCACCCGCCGCGAAAGAGGGCATGGCGCAAGCGCCACGTATCGGCATGGTCGGCGTGCGCAATCCACGAAGCCACCCGTTGTTGAACTTCGTCCGTATCCACGGTTCCGGCGCGCCAGCGGTCGCGCAGGCCGCGCAGCCGGTTGCGGAAACGGCGCAGATTATCTTCCGGCAAGCGGCGGTGTCCCTCACCGCACAGCATGTAGCCCAGAAAGGTGCTGTCCTGCCCGGTTGGCTGAATAAGGGTTTTGCGCGGATGCAGCAATAAACGTCGGCCTTCCAGATAGCGGGCAATTTTTGCCTGCCACCCGGCCGGCACCGCCGGATCATCGTGAAACAAGGCAAAATCGTCCACATAGCGCAGATAAGGCGCACGCAGCACTTCTCTGGCATAGTGATCCAGCCCGTTGAGATACACATTGCCGAACAACTGGCTGGTCAAATTACCGATGGTGTTTTTTCGGCACAAACGGTTATCGCTCAGAACGTGTTTTAAAAGTGTAGCGAGCAGGCCGAAGTGCAAGGCGCACGGAGCGCAGGAACCGGAATGTGCTTGAGTACATGAGGATTCCGTGTACCGCGCAACACCGCAATTCGGGCGCGCAGTAACTTTTAAAACACGTTCTCAGGCTGCCGCCCGCTTACGCGGCACACGCTTGGGCCGAATAACCAGTTCCGGTAATTTCCTGGACAATTCGGCAAGCGAGAGCAACGCATTATTGACCGCAGCCTCGGTCGGAAAAAGTTGCGCAACTTCCGGTGAGAGGCGAACCAAGTTTGATCCCTTTGTGATGCGCGGCAAATACTTTCCGCGCTCCCCTTTACCCTTGAGTGACTCAAGCGAAAAAGTGCGGTCGAGCGGATCTATGTCAGATGCCTTCTTCATAAATTTTCCTTTCTTCGCGCGTCAAACGGCGCGCACTGATAATTCTGACACCACCATCAATCTCAACATGAGACACAACGATGACCCTTTGCCTATCCGACAAACCAAAAGTGAGGAAGCGCGGCTCGCCGTGTGAATGTTCGCCATCTGGGTAGGTCACTGCATGAGCGTCATAGAAGACGCTTCCAGCCTCGGCAAATGCAATCTTGTGCTTGGCAAGATTTGATGCTGCCTTTTGCTCATCCCAGTCAAATTTTAACATGCGCGTATTTACCCTCGCCATCGCTATAGCTCCACCTGTCAAACAGGTGATGGTGTTTTTTCTGCATGGCTCGCCTTTTTCCACCCGCCCACCATGCGCCCCACCTCATCCAGCGCGCGGGTGGCAAATTCGTAGCGGCGCATATCCATCAACTTCAACTCGAATGCCAGCCGGAAAAGGCAACGCAGCTTTTCCAATTGCAAATTGGCGCGGTTCAGCATCGCCAGCTTGTCACGGCTGAAGGCCGCCTCGACCAGATGTTCCATCACGTCCAGCGCCGCCGTCTGGGTGCGGTCGCCGAGCAGGAATTTTTGCGTGCGCGGAAATTTTTCTACCGCCGGGATCAACCACAGCAGAAACTGAAACATTTTTTCCAGCACCGGCGCGTGATTGCGTGAGGATTCCGTCATCGCTTAAACCCAAAATAAAATTCGTAGGGTGGGTAAACAGCCTCATCGTTTGCCCACGCAGCAACCGCGTGGGCAAACCGTCGGTGGTGAGCCTGTCGAACCATGAGGCCGTGCCCACCCTACGAAAAAATTCGCGAGGGGCTGCGCCCCCAACCTTAAAACCCTTCCACTCTTCGTGCTTTGCCCAACTTGCCGCTACAACCTTGCCAAGGGTAAAAGGGTAAAAGTGCAAAGGCTAAGCTACCTGCTCTCCACTGCGCTACGCTGCGTTCCGTTACGGCAGCGTCCTAGTATAACAACACATAAATAACGAAACATGCATTATACTGTCGTACGCCCACCCCATGACGAGGAGCCAGCCATGCGACAGACCGAACTGCATCTTACCGACGAGGATCGAGAATTGATCGAATCATATCGTGCCAA
>JACREB010000049.1 GCA_016218475.1 Nitrosomonadales bacterium
AAATGCTCATTTACTACATGTAAACTCCGCTTTTTGCGAGTTGGGCGGCAACGGCAAGCCGCCCATCCCTGCTTGACCCACTTCGCCCGATTTTGCCTTGCACTGCATCCCTTGATCGCTTTGTGACACAGTAAGATTATATCAACGGTTATTTATCATCGTTAAAGTGAGTTTTCTATGAGTGACTGCACAATCGACACCGCCATGGCAAAACACATGGTTGCCGCCGCCGCTATTAAAGGAGCATCCATCATCGGTCAGCCTGGAGGCTGGTCGGTCATGCTCAAGTTGGGTAAAACAGAGAAGCCATTAGGCACTCAACGCACCGGCAAACCGCGCATGTGGCGCAGCTTGGACACGTGCATGGAATACCTCCAAAATGAACTGCGTATTAACCTGGTGGACATGATTGATGCCCGCAACTACAGCACCAAGGACGCGACCCGCAAAACACGAGCTGATTCTTCGGAACGATTGAAACGTGCCCACGAAGCCGCAGCCTATGACAAGTGGTTCCGCGCACAAGTGGATCAGGCCGAAATAGAAGCCGACGACCCGAATACCAAATGGGTATCCTATGAGGATGCCAAAAAACATTTTACGGCAAAACGCAAAGAACTCGAAAGGCGTATTAAGGCCGCCGCATGAAAGTCGTTTGGCTTCCGGCGGCGATTGCAAATCGTGATGCACTAATAGAGTATATCGCGCAGGAAAATCTGAGAGCGGCTATCAAGCAGGACGAAAGCATCGAAAAGCAAACCGACCAATTGGTAGAGCACCCGGAAATGGGTCGACTAGGTCGCAAGCGCGGTACCCGTGAACTGGTTATCAGCCAAACCAATTTTGTTGTGGTCTATCGCGTCAAGCCGAAAGAGAAACGCGTAGAAATATGGCGTGTGTTGCACACATCGCAGGCATGGCCTGCTTGAGCTAATGTTTCGTGACCAGCAGCCCCGTGGCGGAAGAAATCAACTCGGCACATCGCTGTAAATCCGCTTGACTCATGCGCCCCCGCTACCATATTGAGCAGCCGCATCGGTCAACCGACCAGCTATTTTTCTGCGTAACGCAACAGGCGAAACTACTTCAATTTCACTCCCCAATGACATAAGCCACCAAGTCAGTTGCCATGAGTCCGTCACCGTTGCCGCCAGCTTTATTTCGTCACTATCAAGCTTGAGGATCTGATCTTCAGACATCGGCGTTTCTTCCAAAATGCGCTTTAGCCATTCCGATACCACTGCACTGAGGCGTATTGTCTTGCCATTACCAAAATGCAACCCACCCGCTTGAATGTACGCATCCAGATCAAAGCCAGCCGGACGCTTTATCGGCTCGCCAGTGCGCGCTACGCTTGTCATGCGATGCACCGCGTAAATATCCGTCACCGAGCAGAATGTTACCGGCCTGTTTAGGTTTTGTTGTCGCACATGCGCGATCTGTCAACTTTGCCATATACTGCCCACGTGTGAAAAAACATGTGAAATAAAGTGTGAATATGTGCGAAATTATGACAAACTCTGCTGGACATTACAAGACATAACATTGTATTATTATCTTAATAATCAACGTGTAATAATACTCTATTGGACACTATTGGACGTACTATGCGCTACTGGCTGATGAAATCCGAACCCGGCGATTGCAGTATCGACGACCTCGCCAATTTTCCCGGCCAGACCGTCGCTTGGTACGGCGTGCGCAATTATCAGGCGCGCAACTTCATGCGCGACCAGATGCGGGTCGGCGATGGCGCGCTGTTCTATCACTCCAACTGCAAAGAGCCGGGCATCGCCGGTATCGCCAGGGTCAGCAGCCCCGTTTACCCCGATACCACGCAGTTTGACCGCACCGGCAAATACTTCGATCCCAAAGCCACACCTGAGCAACCACGCTGGTTCAATGTGGATGTGCAACTGCTACGCAAAATACCGCTCATCACCATCAAGGAACTGCGGCAACATTCTGAGTTGGCGAGGATGCGTACCTTGCAACGCGGCAACCGCCTGTCGATCACTCCGCTCGACCCGGCGGAGTGGAACTTCATCCTGAAGAATCTGGTGCGCGATTGATGTTCCCTACCGTTCGCCCCGAACTTGTCGAAGGGTTTGGCTTCACAGTGCGTGTGGTTCGACAAGCTCACCACGAACGGATCAACTAGAGATTACATCAATGGAATGGTACATAGCCTATCTCCTGCTCGGAGCATTCGTCGGTTTTTTCGTCGGCCTGTTTGGCATCGGCGGCGGATTGGTGATGGTTCCGGTATTGAGTTTCCTGTTTGAAGCGCAACATCTGGGCGGAGCGCAAAACCTGCATCTCGCGCTGGGCACCTCGATGGCCGCCATTCTCTACACCGCCGCTTCCAGCGCTCGCACGCACTACTCGCATGGCGCGGTCAACATGCACATCGTGCGCAATCTCACACCGGGTCTGTTGCTGGGCACGCTGCTCGGAGCGTTGTTCGCCAGCAGCGCCCCACAGCTTTATCTGTCTATCTTTTTTGCGCTGTTCGTGTATTTCGCCGCCGCGCAAATGCTGCTCGGATTAAAACCCGAAGCCACCCGACAACTACCCGGGCGCGTCGGCCTGACACTGGTCGGCAGCGGCATCGGGGCAGTCAGCAGCCTCGTCTCCATCGGCGGCGGGACGTTGAGCGTGCCCTTTATGCTGTGGCACAACATCCCTTTCAAACAAGCCATCGGCACCTCGGCCGCACTCGGTTTCCCCATCGCGGTCGGAGGCACGATAGGCTATGTTGTCACCGGCCTGATGCTGCATACGCTGCCCGATGGAACGCTGGGCTTCGTCTATCTCCCCGCGCTGTTCATGCTCGTCTTCGGCAGCGCATTCACTACTCCGCTCGGCGCAAAAGCCACCCACAGCCTGCCGCTGAAACCGTTGCGCCGCAGCTTTGCCGTATTGCTATTTGTACTGGCAACGAAGATGCTGTTGAGGGCTTTTGCCTGATGCGTTGCAGAAAAATGCCTCGTTACATCGCCAGATCGAACACCGTTTCAGTGTCCTCGTCCCAGCCGTCCCACAGGTAGTCGTCGGCCTTGCCGTCGGCGATCAGGCGCAGGGCGTAGTTGACCTGATCCTTGTAGAACTCGCAGAAGGCGCCGGTCTTCTCCATGCCGCCGTTCATTTCGTATGCCTCGGCGGGGCAGGGCGAGCCGCAGAAATGGCGGATCGCGCAGTCGCCGCAGGGGCTGAAGGTATCGACATCGCGCGTCGTCACGGTCCGGAAAGCGGCGGAGGCCAGCGCCGCTTCGACGCCGCCTTCGGCCAGCAGATTGCCGCCGTTGAAACGCGGCAGGCCGATGAACTCGCTGCACGGATACAGCCCGCCGTCCGCCGCCAGCGCGAAGAAGGCGCGGCCGCCACCGCACGGCGAAATATCGCACATCAGCCGCCGCGCCGTCGGCGCGAGAATTCCGATCAGGATGTTGGCGAAATTGGCGACCATCAGCTTGCGCCCCGTTTCACGGTACAGCTCGTAGGTGCGATCCATCGCGGCGAAGAAAGCCTTGGACATGGCGCCGTCTGCCGGCTTTACGCCGCGCGCGCCGGGCAGGGTGCAGCGCACCGTATTGAGCATGCAGGTCGGCACTTCGCTGGCGTGGAACAGTTCGACCATCCGCGTCAGGTAGGGCAGGTTTTCGGTGGTGCAGGTGGTGATCACGCTCCACGAACCGTAGCCTTTCAGCTTTTCCATCGAGGACAGCACTTTGTCATGCACGCTCTTGCCACCCCAGGTTTTGCGCGTGGCGTCGGTGATGCCGGCGAAGGGGCCGTCGAGCGACAGGCCGATGCTGACGTTGCGCGAAGTGAGAAATTCCAGCGCCGCGTCGTCGAGCAGCGTGCCGTTGGTTTGCAGGCCGAAAACAAAGTCTGCGGAGAATTCATCGATGGCGGCGAATACCGCTTCCCTGTTCATCAGCGGCTCCGCGCCGTGAAAGATGGCGCGCGGCTTGCGCCCTTCCGGCATCACCGAGCGAAAGTAATCGCGCAGCTTGCCGAGCGAGGCGTTCAGCATTTCGGGCGGCATGTGGCTACCGCCGCTACGCTGCTCGCCGGGCAAGTAACAGTAGGTGCAGTCGAGGTTGCAACGCTCGGTCGGGTTCAGGTAAACGCCGGAGGGTTTCAGCTCAAAGCGCAGCGCATGCAGCTCGCGGGCGAAGCTGTCGGCTTTGGCGCGATAGCTGTCGAGCAGCGTGCCTGCGGCGATCTCTTCCCGGATGCGCGTCTTGTCGACCAGCGCCCAGAAGGCGGTGTTCGGGTCGGTGACGGCGGCATAGACGGCGTGGCCGATGTCCACCGGAATAAATGCCGGGGCGGCACCGCCCCGGCTCAAGACAGCAGCCGTCATTTGGCCGCTTTCTTGTCCATCAGCACGTAGTGCGAGAGGCCGATGCCATCAGGGTTGCAGCTCTTGCGGATAGCGATGGCCGGTGCGGCCGGTTGTGCGTTGACTGCTGCGGCCTGGCTTGGTTGTTGCGTTTTAACGGTCTGCGTCATGATCTGCTCCTCGTGATATTTCGAATGGTAAAAAAACAAAACGGCTCCGGCTGACTGCACGCGTAGGCATACAGTCAGCCGGAGCCATTTCCTTGACTCCGAATCGGTTCGACACGTCTTCTGGCTACCGGATCAGCCGGATCGTTGCGCCTTCCCGCCGGGGTGATCCCCGCCAGTGGCTGGTCTTGCAACCTTGCAACGTCCGTCCCCGGATACAGCGGCGGGCCCACCACGGGTTCGCACCGTGTTCCGTTTCGTCGAACCGAACGGTGGCGGCATTTTTCCAGAGTGAGGCAGGCGTGTCAAATTATTATTGGCGCTTTTTCCGCAAAAAATTAAGAGCCTATTTCAGTAGGTTTCATACCCCGCGTTGGGTCTGGGCGCGGCGTCTGCGGCCCGCTTGTGGAGAATGGCTACACGGCGCAGCCCGCGCCTTGCACTGCATCCCGCAGGCAAGCGGCGCGGGGCATGAAACCTACTGAAATAGGCTCTAAATGGGGGTCGGCGCTTCAGGCCTTGACTGCCTCGGGCTGCGGGCAATCATTGGCTTGAAGGCCGGGATCGGAATATTCATTTGCCGGGCCGCTTCCGAACCACATCGCGGTAAAACCTGAAGGTGTTTTTTCCGCTTTGTTTTGCCAGGTACATTGCCTCGTCGGCTTGCTTGATGAGAGTTTCGGTATCTTTGGCATCATCCGGGTACATGGAAATGCCGATACTGCCCCCCACATGGCTCTGCTGCCCTTTTATTAAGCCGAACGGTTCAGACAGCGCAACGATTATTTTATTGGCCATCAGCGCAGCGTTTTCATCCGTTCCGATATTGAGCAGCACAAAGGTGAATTCGTCCCCGCCTACCCGCGCTACCGTATCCGATGCCCGGATGGCCTCTTTCAGCCTTTTGGAAACTTCCCGCAACAACTGATCGCCCGCATCGTGGCCCAGCGTATCGTTGATATTCTTGAATCCGTCAAGGTCGAGAAACAAGGCGGCTACTTTGTATTTATTGCGCTTGGCCAGATGAATTGAATGCTCGAGGTTGTTCAGGAACAATATCCGGTTCGGCAGATCCGTCAAATAATCGTGGTGGGCAAAGTGCGCCAGTTTTTGCTCGACCAGTTTGCGCTCCGTAATATCCCGGACGATGCCGATGAAGTAACGCAGCCCGCCCAACACCATTTCCGATGCGGACAACTCCATGGGAAATTGCTCGCCGTTTTTCCGGACGGCCGCCACCTCGCGCCCGCGTACGCCGAGTATCCGACCCTCACCCGTATGCAGATACCGGCCGATATAAGCGTCATGCCGGCTCCGGTCCGGCTCCGGCATCAGCATTTTCACATTTTGGCCCAATACCTCCTGTTGAGAATAACCGAAGATTTGTTCGGCTGCCGGGTTGAATCCCTGAATCTCGCCGGATTCATTGATCGTGATGATGCCGTCCATCACGTTGCGGATAATCGATTGCAGTTGATTCTGGCTTTCCTCGAGCTTTCCCTTGGTTTGTTTCAGGTTCGTCACCATCTGCCAGAACAATTTAACCTCGTGGCCGCCTGTCACCCTGTTGTCGCCGAACACCTTGCTTACTTCTGCGGCGATTCCATCATCGTGCGATAAGTTGTACACGATGCAGTCAGGATAATCCTTGCAGGCTTGCAGTGCCTCAGCAACATTGGTATAGGTTGGGATCCCGTTATCTTTTGCCAGTTTGATTCCGGGTGCGCCGGGGTTCGTATCCGCTATGGCAACAACCTTGACCAGGCTGTCTTCCATGAACATTTCAAGCAGGGCATAGCCGCCGCGCCCGGCTCCGACAATCAGGACCGGGTACCCATGTATTTTTTGTGTTGCCATGATCATTCCTTCATAACGGGGGCGGCGAGGGATTTCGCCGAAGCGATTTTTGGCGTGCCGGTAAGCGGATTCAACCGCAAACTACCCGTCAAGCCTTACGTTTTTGAAGCCGGAAGCTTAACACCATCAGCGCGACAAGCAACAGCATCGCCACCGCGTTATGCGACACCGCAACCGGCAGCGGCAAGCCGAGCCGCACATTGGCAACGCCCAATGCCGACTGGAGCGCGGTCAAACCAAGAATGATTTTGCCGATGTTGCGCAGGTTTTTCACCACCATGATACTGAAAGACAGCCAGCCCAGGTAGGCAACAGTAACCAGTGCGCCTGCCCGGTGCATCCAGTGGATCGCGGTCAGTTTTTCCATGGAAAGCGGCTGGCCGGAAATATCCAGGCTGTATGAGAAATCCATCGGCGGCAGCAGCGCGCCCTGGCAAAGCGGGAAACCGGTGCAGGCCAGCGCGGCAAAGTTGGAACTTACCCAGCCGCCCAGCATGATTTGCGCCAGCAGCAGCGCGATGCCAAACCGCGCCAAACCGCGCCATTTTTGCGCCCCGCCGACGCTGACTGCGCCAGCAGGCGCCGTATGGCGCAGCGCGATCCACGCCAGCAGCATCAGCATCGCAATCCCGCCCGCCAAGTGTACCGGGACAATGACCGGGCGCGGCAGATATGAAAAGGCCAGAATGCCAAACAGCGCCATGAATATCATCAGCCCCACCAGCAAGGTTGGCAGCAAAGGCGATTGCCGCAATTCCCCGCGCTTCTTCCACGCAAGCCCGCAAACCGCGATAGCCAGCAGACCCAGCAACTGCACCACCTGGCTGTGCAGCTTCCATTGCCATGAAGTATGGCCGCGCGCAGCAGAAGCTTGTGGCGGCTGCCTTTCCTTCAGCGCAGTTTTTTCGTAGCAGGCGGGCCAGTCTGCACAACCCAGACCGGCATCTGAAAGGCGCGCATAGGCGCTCAACACCACTGCAAAAAAAGCGAGAACGCAGGTCGCCAATACAAGTTTCTGATACATCGGCAGGCGAAAAATTTGAAGACGACGCAATTGTAAGCGAACATGGCAAGCAAGGCGAGGTTTAGCCTGTGGCGAGTTCATACAGCCTTGATTTATGCTAATCTGCGCGGATATTTTTCAGGTAATTTGTTATGGATGGTTATCTAAAACGCATTTTAAATGCCCGCGTCTATGACGTGGCTGTTGAAACACCGCTCGAAGCGGCGCCCAATTTGTCGGCGCGCATCGGCAATACGCTGCTGCTCAAGCGCGAAGACATGCAGCCGGTGTTTTCCTTCAAGCTGCGCGGCGCGTACAACAAGATGGCCCAACTCACGCCGGAACAGTTGAAACGCGGCGTCATTGCCGCCTCGGCGGGCAACCATGCGCAGGGCGTGGCGCTGTCCGCGCAAAAGCTCGGCTGCAAGGCGGTCATCGTGATGCCCGCCACCACGCCGCAGATCAAGATCGACGCGGTAAAAGGGCGCGGCGCGAAAGTGGTGCTGCACGGCGATTCATATTCCGATGCCTATCAACACGCGCTGGAACTGGAGCAGCAGGACAAACTGGTATTCGTACACCCTTACGACGACCCCGATGTGATCGCCGGGCAGGGCACCATCGGTATGGAAATCCTGCGCCAACACACCGGGCCGATCCACGCCATATTCGTCGCCATCGGCGGAGGCGGGCTGATTTCCGGCGTGGCCGCTTACGTCAAGCAAGTGCGCCCCGACATCAAGATCATCGGCGTGCAGCCGGTCGATTCCGACGCCATGTATCGCTCCCTGAAAGCCAAAAAGCGCGTCACGCTCGAACATGTCGGGCTGTTTGCCGACGGCGTGGCGGTGAAACAGGTCGGGCAGGAAACCTTCCGCCTGTGCCGCAAACTGGTCGACGAAGTTATCCTGGTCGACACCGACACGGCCTGTGCCGCGATCAAGGACGTGTTCGAAGACACCCGTTCGATACTGGAACCGGCGGGCGCGCTCGCCATCGCCGGAGCAAAGCTGTATGCCGCGCGCGAGAACCTCAAGAACGAAACGCTGGTTGCCATCGCCTCCGGTGCGAACATGAATTTCGACCGGCTGCGTTTTGTCGCGGAACGCGCCGAAATCGGCGAGAGGCGCGAGGCGATCCTCGCCGTCACGATCCCCGAAACGCCCGGCAGCTTCCGCAAATTCTGCGCGCTGCTCGGCAAGCGCAACATCACCGAATTCAACTACCGCTACGCCGACCCGAAAGTGGCGCATGTGTTCGCGGGCATCCAGGTGCGCAACCAGTCCGAGACCGCCGAGCTGGTGGAAAAATTGCGGCACAACAAATTGCCCACCCTCGACCTCTCCGACAACGAGATGGCCAAGCTGCACCTGCGCCACCTGGTCGGCGGCCATGCGCCGGAAGTGAAAGACGAAATCATGTTCCGCTTCGAGTTCCCGGAGCGTCCCGGCGCGCTGATGAATTTCCTCGACAGCATGAGCCACAACTGGAACATCAGCCTGTTCCACTACCGCAACCACGGCGCGGATTACGGTCGCGTGCTGGTCGGCATGCAGGTGCCGCACCACGACAAAAAAGCGCTCAAGACCTTTCTCGACACGCTCGGCTACCGCTACTGGGACGAGAGCGGCAACCCGGCGTACAAGCTGTTTCTTGGATAGGATTTACAACAGAATTGCACGGATTCATTTGGCTACATGGCATTAGTGTCTTACCGGTTAAGTCTTTACATTTCTTGACAAGACTTATATGTTTTTAAATTAAAAACAATAGGTTAGCGCATTATAAATTTCGAGCGCAAAACCACCTTTTTGGTTCCGGCTCGCCCGGCTTAGGGGGTGTTCATAATGATTTCAAAAAATTTACCAACCATAGGTGATCAATCCTTCGAACAATTGAAGCAATCAAATGATCATGGCGCCGAGTTTTGGAGCGCGCGCGACCTACAACCGTTGCTGGGTTATACCCAATGGCGCCGTTTTGAAGATGCCGTTAAGCGTGCCTTAACCTCTTGTGAACAATCGGGAAATAACCCGGAGCATCATTTTGCCGGCGCCGGCAAAATGATCGAGGTAGGCAAGGGTGGGGCGCGCGAAGTTGACGACTACCAACTTTCCCGTTTCGCCTGTTACTTAATCGCCCAGAACGGTGACCCGCGCAAACCGGAGATCGCCTATGCGCAAAAATATTTCGCTATTCAGGCACGCAAGCAAGAACTCAGCGAACAACTTGCCGCCGACCAGGAGCGGCTCGAATTGCGCAAGCAAACCTCCGAAGAATTCAAGATGCTTTCCGGCGCAGCCCGGCAGGCAGGGGTGCAGGACAAAATGTTCGGTGTATTCCACGATGCGGGCTACAGGGGGCTGTATGGCGGGCTGGGCGGCGATGCCATCAAGGCCAGAAAAAACATTCCTGCCAAAGAACAATTGCTGGATCGGATGAACGCCACCGAGCTGGCCGCCAACCAATTCCGCATGACCCAAACACGCGACAAACTGGCGCGCGAGAACACCAACAACCAACAGCAAGCTATCCGCACCCACGAAGAGGTTGGCAAAGAAGTGCGTGCTGCTATCGAGCGCATCGGCGGCACACTGCCCGAGCAGATTCCGCCAGCCGAACACATCAAGGAAGTCGAAAAGCGAATCAAGAATTCCGTGCCGAAAATGGAGCTGGATGAGAAAGATGCGGGCGGATTGCTCGGCGATATTAAAGAACAGCTAAAAAACTGACAAACCATGACTGACGACCTCAAGTTGCCCCTCACCTCAGCCGACCTGACGGAAGCCTTGCTTGCGCAGTTGCGTGATGTCTCGCCGCAAATTTTCAGCGAAGGCAGGGTGGATTTTGCCAAGCTGCAAGCCGCGCTGGGCGAGCATATTGACACCAACCCGGAACGCTACGGCCTCACCTGGGCGGGCAAGCGCGATGCGTTCCGCAACGTGCAGGTGCCCAGCGTCGCCACGCTGCGCCCGATGCCTGCGGAGAGCGTCAACTGGGACAGCACGGAAAACCTCATCATCGAGGGCGACAATCTGGAAGTGCTCAAGCTGTTGCAGAAGCCCTACCACGGCAAGGTCAAGATGATCTACATAGACCCGCCCTACAACACCGGCAACGAATTCATCTACCCCGACAACTTCCGCGAGGGGCTGGACGAATACCTGCGCTACACCGGGCAATTGAATGATGACGGCACCGCCACCAGCACCAACAAAGACACCAGCGGGCGCTACCACTCCAACTGGCTGAACATGATGTACCCGCGCTTGTTTCTGGCGCGCAACCTGCTGAAAGAGGACGGCGTGATCTTCGTCAGCATTGATGACCACGAGGTGCATAACCTGAGGCTGTTGATGGATGAGGTGTTTGGGGAGGAGAATTTTGTTGCGAATGTAGTGTGGCAGAAAAAACAATCCCCACAAAATGACGCTATAAATATTTCTGATATGCACGACCACATTCTTGTTTATGCCAGAAGGGCAAAGCAGGACAAGAGTGATACAGAGGGCTGGCAAAGAAATTTTCTTCCGAGGGAAGAGGAACAGGAAGGCAGATATGAAAATCCTGACAATGACCCACGGGGTGCTTGGACATCAGCGGATTTAACCTGCAACAAGACCGCTGGCGAACGTCCCAATCTATTCTTCCCAATTATCAATCCAAGCAGCGGTGAAGAGATATGGCCAACGCAAACGCGCGTTTGGGGATACGAGAAATCACTAATTGAAACACTGATGCTGGAAGGTCGTCTATGGTGGGGGAAGAGCGGAAAAAATTTTCCCCGGTTAAAAAAATACCGGACAGATGTAAATGATGGAGTTGTACCTTCAACTTGGTGGTCACGAGACAAGGCTGGTGACAATCAGGAGGCCAAGCGAGAAATTCGTGCCTTGTTTCCAGAGTGCGATATATTTGACACTCCAAAACCTGTGCGCCTTATTAAGCGAATGCTGCAAATTGCGACTGGTAAACCAGCTCAAAAGAATAGTGGTGAGAGACCTCTCGGAGTTATGGAAGCTCCTGCGAGATATGCTGTAAACACAAAAACAGAAGATACACATAACTCTGTCGAAAAATTGGAACAGGACATTGTTCTCGATTTTTTTGCAGGCTCCGGCACCACCGCCCACGCCGTGCTCGACCTCAACCAGCAAGACGGCGGCAACCGCAAGTTTATCCTCGTCCAGCTCCCCGAAAAAACCGACAACCCGCAATACCCGACCATCGCGCACATCACCCGCGAGCGGGTGCGGCGGGTGATCGTGAAGCTTGGCGAAAAAGGCACGCAGGCATCGCCACAGCTTACCCTCTCCCCCAGCCCCTCTCCCGCAAGCGTGAGAGGGGAGCCAACCCCTCGCCCGCTTGCGGGAGAGGGTGGCCGAAGGCCGGGTGAGGGAGGTTTTGGCTTTCGCGCCTTCAAGCTCGATTCCAGTAATTTCAAAATCTGGCGCTCGGACAAGGCGCCGCAATCCGCCGAACAACTGGCGGAGCAGTTGAGCCTGTATGCCGACAATGTGCTGGCCGAGCGCAGCGAGCAAGACCGGTTGTACGAGCTGATACTGAAATGCGGGATGCCGCTGTCGGCGCGGGTGGAGGAAATTCAATTACCCGTTCGTGCTGAGCTTGTCGAAGCACGCCCTTCGACAGGCTCAGGGCGAACGGCCTTTTCTATTGCCGATGGCAACCTGCTGATCTGCCTGGAATCGCACCTCGACCGCGACACGTTGCGTGCCCTGTTCGCCCGCAAGCCGCAAATGGTGCTGTGCCTAGACACCGCGTTCGACGGCAACGATGCGCTTAAAACCAATACCGTGTTGGAAGCGCAGACGCACGGGATTATTTTCAAGACGGTGTAGGAGATAAGCCATGCGAAATATCGCGTTTCCTCGGTATTGTGATCTTTATGTATGCCAGCGAACACAACACGCCACATCTGCACGTCAGGTATAACGAGTTCGCCGCCGTGTTCAATCTGCGGACATTGAATATCATGGAAGGCAAGTTGCCCGCACGGGTGCGCGGCTTGGTGGAAGAGTGGGCGGAGCTGCATCAGGAGGAGTTGCTTGCGATGTGGGAAAGCAAGAATTTCCATAAAGTGGAACCCCTAGTTTAACTGTAAACCGTTCGTGGTGAGCCTGTCGAACCACAAGCCCTTCGACAAGCTCAGGGCGAACGGACTGTTTAGTGTCTTACCGGTTAAGTCTTTACATTTCTTGACAAGACTTATATGTTTTTAAATTAAAAACAATAGGTTAGCGCATTATAAATTTCGAGCGCAAAACCACCTTTTTGGTTCCGGCTCGCCCGGCTTAGGAGAATAACGATGATTACCTATGTCACGGAAGCGCACTATGTAGACGGCTACCGTCTTGCCGTCACGTTTAATACGGGCGAATCGGCGGTGGTGGATTTCAGCCGGTTGATCGCCGAAACAACGCTGTTTGCGCCATTGCGGGATGTCGGGCAATTCAAGTCGTTTTATCTGGATGGCTGGCCAACGCTGGCATGGCCTTGCGGTCTCGATATTGCGCCTGAAGCGCTGTACCAGATGGCAACGGGAAAACTGCCTGCCTGGATGATGGAAGCCGCCAGCGCAGAAACCGCTTTATCCCACGCATGAAAATCAAGTTTGACAGCAACCAAAGCTACCAGCGCGATGCGATGGATGCCGTGCTGGGGCTGTTCGACGGGCAGCCGTTAAGTGCGGGCGCATTCGAGTTTGCCTTGTCCGATGCGGGCATGCTGGCTGGACTGACCGAGCTGGGCTTGGGCAACCGGCTTTCTTTGGATGAGGCGGCGTTGCTGCGCAACCTGCAAACGGTGCAGCAGGCCAGCAAGTTGCCCGTCAGCGCTGCGTTGGATGGCATGAACTTTTCTGTGGAGATGGAAACCGGCACGGGCAAGACTTACGTTTACCTGCGCTCGATTTTCGAGTTGCACCAGCGGTATGGTTTCAGCAAGTTCATCATCGTGGTGCCCAGCGTGGCGATACGCGAGGGGGTCATTACCAGTTTGCGTTTGATGAAGGAACATTTTCAGACGCTGTTCGGCAATGTGGCGTTCGATAGCTGGGTGTATGACTCGAAGCAATATTCCAAGCTGCGCCAGTTCGCGCAGAGCAGCACATTGCAAATTCTGGTGATGAACATTCAGGCTTTCGACAAGAAGGATGTGGCAGTCATCCATCAGGAAAAGGATCAGCTATCCGGGCGCAGGCCGATTGAGTTTGTGCAGGCGGCGCAGCCCATCGTGGTGATGGATGAGCCGCAGAATATGGAAACGCCGACAGCCAGAGAGGCGATTGCCAGCCTGAATCCGCTTTGCACGCTGCGCTATTCGGCGACCCATCGCAATCACTATAACCTCGTTCACAAGCTCGATCCGGTGCAGGCTTATGACCTGAAGCTGGTTAAGCGCATCGAGGTCAGTTCGGTGCTGGATGATCCCGACTTCAATCAGCCTTATATCCAGGTGCAAAGCATCAGCGCGACCAAGACCAAGGTCACCGCCAAGCTGATGATCGACGTGAATGAAAAGGCCGGGCCGCAGCGCAAGAGCATTTCCATCAGCGCGGGCGGCGTGGATTTGTTTGATAAGTCCAACCAGCGCGGCAACTATGCTGACCACATCGTTGACGAGATCAATGCGGCGGATGGCTACGTGAGTTTCACCAACGGGCTAGTTCTGAATGTCGGCCAGACGCACGGCGGGCGCGGCGACGAGGTGATGCGCGTGCAGATACGTGAAACGGTGCGCGAGCATTTTGACAAGGAGCTGCGCATCAAGAAGCTGTTGCCCGGCATTGCCGGGGCGGATGCGCGGCTGAAAGTGTTGTCGTTGTTTTTCATTGACCGGGTGGCGAATTACGCTACCGAGGACGGCAAGATTCGTCTCTGGTTTGTCGATGCTTACAAGGAGCTGGCAGCTTTGTCGAAGTACCGCGAGCTGTCGCCGCTGCCGGTGGAGAAGGTGCACAACGGCTACTTCGCGGCAGCCAAGGGTATCGCCAAAGACACGCGCGGCGATACGGCGGCGGACGATGACGCTTATGCGCTCATCATGCAGGACAAGGAGCGGCTGCTGTTGCCCGATGAGCCGCTGCGCTTCATCTTCAGCCATTCCGCGCTGCGCGAGGGTTGGGACAACCCGAACGTGTTCCAGATATGTACGCTGAACGAAACCAAGTCAGAAATCAAGAAGCGTCAGGAGATAGGACGGGGCTTGCGTCTGCCGGTGCTGGAAAGCGGCGAACGCTGCTTCGATGCCAGCATCAACCGGCTGACGGTGATCGCCAACGAGCATTACGATGAGTTCGCCGCGAAGCTGCAAACGGAAATTGAAGATGAGTGCGGCGTGTCGTTTGCGGGGCGTATCGTCAACAAGAAAGAAACGCGTACCGCCAAATTGAAACAGGGCTGGCGATTGAATGAGAATTTCAAGGAATTGTGGAGCCGCATCAAACACAAGACGCGCTATGCGGTGGATTATCAGACGGACGCGCTGGTTGCACACGCCGCAAAAAATCTGGCGGCGCGCGACAAGATTGCACCGAGCCGTATCAGTGTTCAGAAAAGCGGCATCGTCATGTCTGGTGACGGGGTAGGTGCAAAACTGCTAGGGGTGCGTGAGGCCGAGGCCAAAGATTACAGCACGATCAATGTGCCCGATATGCTTGGATATTTGCAGGCGAAAACTGAGCTGACGCGCAAAACCATTGCCGGGATTTTGATGCGCTCCGGTCGTTTGAGCGAAGTGCAGCAAAACCCGCAGCAATTCCTTGAACAAGCCCAGCAAGCCATTGAAGCGGAACTGCATAACCTGATGATAGACGGCATCAAGTACGAGCGCATCAACGGGCAAGAGTACGAAATGATGTTGTTTGAAGCCGAGGAAATTACCGGCGCGTTGACCAGCATGATCGAAGTGGACAACGGTATCTACGATGCCGTGCTGTTCGAGTCAGAAGTGGAGCGCGCTTTCGCCGAAGCTATGAGCAAACGCGAGGACATCAAGCTATTCATCAAGCTGCCGTGGTGGTTCAAGATCGAAACACCCATCGGAACCTACAACCCGGACTGGGCGATTGTGAAACAGGACGACGCAAAGGTTTACCTGGTGCGCGAAACAAAATCCACAAAAGACCAATTAAAGCTGCGCGGTTCAGAGTGGGCGAAGATTCAGTGCGGCAAGGCTCACTTCGATTCATTGCAGGTGGATTTTGCGCATGTCGCCAGCGCAAATGACGTATGAAATACTTTCCGAATAAAAATGCCCGCCGACTCCTTTCGTGATTTCGTCCTCGAACAGCTCGCCAGCCTCGACGGCCTGCGCTGCCGCAAGATGTTCGGCGGGCATGGCCTGTATAGCGGCGAGCAGTTCTTCGCCATCCTGCATGGCGGCAGGCTGTATTTCAAGACGCACCCCGACACCTTGCCGGATTATTTGGGCCGTCATTGCGCCGTGTTCGCACCTTCCGAGAAACAGGTGTTGAAAAACTATCGCGAGGTTCCGGTGGATATTCTGGAAGATGCGCAACAGTTGGCCGCGTGGGCGAGGAAGGCGGCGCGGCCATGAGTGCACCGACCGGAGTAAATTTGCCCTAATCGGGGCGCTACGGCATAATTAGCGCCTCAAGCAAGGTGCCATTGGCAATCGCGCCTGGCGGGCGCATCAGCGGCCGACCCCTTGCAGCTCGATTTGCTCGGGCAACAGATTCATAAAGATTCAGTTCACACAACCCAGCCTCACGGGAATATCCAGAAGGAAAAAACAAATGGCAACGACGCGTAATGTTATCCCTCCCAAGTTCAACGATATAACCGGCGCGGTGCGTATGCTGGCGGTGGATGCCGTGCAGAAGGCCAATTCCGGGCATCCCGGCGCGCCGATGGGCATGGCGGAAATCGCCGAGGCGCTGTGGAACCACCACCTGCGCCACAATCCGGCCAACCCGAAGTGGCCCGACCGCGACCGTTTCATGCTGTCCAACGGGCACGGTTCGATGCTGGTTTACGCGCTGCTGCACTTGTCCGGTTACGACCTGCCGATAGAAGAATTAAAGCGCTTCCGCCAGATGCATTCCAAGACTCCCGGCCATCCCGAATATGGTTACACACCCGGAGTGGAAACCACAGGCGGCCCGCTCGGACAAGGTATCGCCAACGCGGTGGGCATGGCGATGGCGGAAAAATTGCTGGCTGCGGAATTCAATAAACCCGGCCATGAGATCGTGAACCATCGCACCTACGTGTTCATGGGCGACGGTTGCATGATGGAAGGAGTCTCGCATGAAGCCTGCGCGCTGGCCGGAACCTGGGGCCTGGGCAAGTTGACCGCATTCTGGGACGATAACGACATCTCGATTGACGGCCATGTGGACGGCTGGTTTACCGACGATACGCCGAAGCGTTTCGAGGCCTACGGCTGGCATGTCATTTCCGATGTGCAAGGGCACGACCCGAAGGCGATCAACGCCGCGATCGACGCCGCCAAGGCGGTTACCGACAAGCCCACGCTGATCTGCTGCAAGACCATCATCGGCGCGGGTTCCCCGAACAAGGCGGGCACCCACGATGTGCATGGCGCCGCGCTGGGCGATGCCGAAGTGGCCGCCACGCGCGAGCATATCGACTGGAAATATCCTCCGTTCGAAATTCCCGCACATGTGTACGAAGCCTGGGATGCGCGCACCAAGGGCGAGGGCATGGAAAAACTGTGGAACAACAAGTTCGCCGAATATAAGGCCGCATTCCCGAAAGAAGCTGCCGAATTTGAGCGGCGCACCAAGGGCGAACTGCCTGCCAACTGGGCGGCGCATGCTGCCGAAGCGATTGCCAAGACCAACGAAAAAGCAGAGACCATCGCCACGCGCAAGGCTTCGCAAAACGCGATCAACGCGCTGGCTCCGGCGTTGCCCGAGTTCCTCGGCGGCTCGGCCGACCTGACCGGCTCCAACCTGACCAACTGGACGGGATGCAAGCATATCCGCGGCAAGAGCACCGGCAACTACATCAGCTACGGCGTGCGCGAATTCGGCATGGCGCACATCATGAACGGCATGGCGCTGCACGGCGGATTCATACCGTTCGGCGGCACGTTCCTGATGTTCTCGGAATATGCGCGCAACGCGTTGCGCATGTCGGCCTTGATGAAGCAGCGCATTATCTACGTGTTCACCCACGACTCCATCGGGCTGGGCGAGGATGGCCCGACGCACCAGCCGGTCGAGCAGACCGCGACCCTGCGTTACATCCCCAACATGGAAGTGTGGCGTCCGTGCGACACGGTCGAATCTGTCGCCGCGTGGGTTGCCGCCGTGGAGCGCAAGGACGGCCCGAGCAGCCTGATTTTCAGCCGCCAGAACCTGGCGTTCCAGAAACGCGATGCGCAGCAGATCGCCGATATCCGCAAAGGCGCTTACGTGCTGTCCGAGGCCGCGGGCGGCAAGGCGCAGGCCATCATCATCGCAACCGGATCGGAAGTGTCGCTGGCATTGGAAGCGCAGAAAATGCTGGCCGCCGAGGACATCAACGTGCGCGTCGTGTCGATGCCGTCCACCAACGTGTTCGACAAACAGGATCAGGCTTACCGGGACAGCGTATTGCATAAGGATGTGAAGCGTGTTGCAGTTGAGGCGGGGGTGACCGGCGGCTGGTATAAATATGTGGGGCTGGATGGCGCGGTGATCGGCATGGATTGCTTCGGCGAATCCGCGCCCGCACCGGAGTTATTCAAGCACTTTGGCATTACCGCTGCCAATGTAGTTGCGGCGGTGAAGAAAGTTATAGCGTAGGGTGGGCACGGTTTTATCGTGCCCACCCTACAGAATTCTAATTACTAAGCAGGAGAGAAAAAATGACAATTCGTGTCGGTATTAACGGGTTTGGCCGCATCGGGCGCATGGTGCTGCGCGCGGCAGCGAGGGACTTTCCCGACATCGAGGTCGTCGGCATCAACGACCTGTTGGAGCCTGACTATCTGGCTTACATGCTGCGCTACGACTCGGTGCATGGCCGCTTTAAGGGCGAGGTTTCCATCGAAGGCAATACTTTGGTCGTCAACGGCAAGAAGGTTCGCCTGACCGCCGTCAAAGATCCCGCCGAGTTGAAATGGGGCGAAGTCAAAGCCGATATCGTTATCGAGTCTACAGGCCTATTTCTCACCAAGGAAACCTGCGAGAAGCATATTGCCGCAGGCGCGAAGAAAGTCATTCAGTCCGCACCGAGCAAAGACGACACGCCGATGTTTGTGTTCGGCGTGAATGACAAGACCTATGCGGGACAAACCATCATCTCTAACGCTTCGTGTACAACAAATTGCCTGGCGCCCGTCGCCAAGGTGCTGCACGACAACTGGGGCATCAAGCGCGGCCTGATGACCACGGTGCATGCCGCCACCGCCACCCAGAAAACTGTCGATGGCCCGTCCAACAAGGATTGGCGCGGCGGGCGCGGCATCCTCGAAAATATCATCCCGTCATCGACCGGCGCGGCCAAGGCAGTAGGCAAGGTCATCCCCGATCTGAACAAGAAACTTACCGGCATGGCCTTCCGTGTACCGACCTCGGACGTGTCGGTGGTTGACCTGACGGTTGAGTTGAACAAAGATGCCACTTATGCCGACATCTGCGCCGCCATGAAGGCAGCCTCCCAAGGTGCGATGAAGGGCGTGCTCGGCTACACCGACGAGAAGGTGGTTGCCACCGACTTCCGTGGCGAGAGCTGCACCTCGGTGTTCGATGCCGATGCCGGCATGGCGCTGGACGGTACTTTCATCAAGGTCGTAGCCTGGTACGACAACGAGTGGGGCTACTCCTGCAAGGTGCTGGAGATGGTTCGGGTGATGGCTAAGTGAAGAGCAGCTAGTAGCCGGTAGCGAGTAGCTTTTTAAGGTGCGCGTTTTGCGCGCGGCAATTAAAGCTACAAGCCACCCGCTACAAGCTACAGGCTGCTTTCTTTTCAGGAGAAAAAATGTCTATTATCAAAATGACCGGCCTTGATCTCAAGGGCAAACGCATTTTGATCCGCTCCGATCTCAATGTCCCCGTCAAAGACGGCAAGGTAACTTCCGATGCGCGCATCACCGCTTCGATGGCGACCATCAATTTCGCGAGAAATGCCGGTGCGCGCGTGATGGTGACATCGCATCTGGGCCGCCCGGAAGAGGGCGTCTATTCCGAAGAAAATTCGCTCAAACCGGTCGCGCATGTCATCGCGAACAAGCTGGGCAAGCCGGTGCGCCTGATCAAGGATTGGATCAACGGCGGTTTCGATGTTGCCGAAGGCGAAGTCGTGCTGCTGGAAAATTGCCGTTTCAACAAAGGCGAGAAAAAGAATGTCGAAGAGACCGCGAGAAAATACGCCGCGCTGTGCGACGTGTTCGTGATGGATGCATTCGGCACGGCACACCGCGCGGAAGCCTCGACCCACGGCGTGGCCAAGTACGCGCCCGTAGCGGCGGCAGGCATCCTGCTCATGGAGGAGCTGAACGCGCTTTCCAAGGCGCTGCACGACCCGGCGCGCCCGATGGTGGCTATCGTCGGCGGCTCCAAGGTGTCGACAAAACTGACTGTACTGGAATCGCTTTCCGAGAAGTGCGAACAACTAGTGGTCGGCGGCGGTATTGCCAATACCTTCCTCAAGGCTGCGGGCAATAACATCGGCAAATCGCTGTGCGAGGACGATCTGGTGCCGACCGCACAGGGCATGATGCAGAAGATGCAGGCGCGCGGTGCATCCATCCCCATCGCTGTGGACGTGGTGGTGGGCAAAAAATTTGACGCCAGCGAACCGGCTGTGCTGAAAGATGCTTCCGAGGTGGCCGACGACGACATGATTTTCGATATCGGCCCGAAATCGGCGCAGGACATAGCCGACATCATCATGAACGCGGGCACGGTGGTGTGGAACGGCCCGGTCGGGGTGTTCGAGTTCGACCAGTTCGGCGAAGGCACCAAAAAAATCGCCATGGCAATCGCGGAAACCAAGGCGTTCACGCTGGCTGGCGGCGGCGACACCATCGCCGCAATCCAGAAGTACGGCATTTACGACAAGGTGTCTTACATATCCACCGCGGGCGGCGCATTCCTGGAATTCCTCGAAGGCAAGAAATTGCCGGCGGTGGATATGCTGGAACAGCGTGCTGGCTAATAGCTGGTAGCCTGTAGCTAGTAGCGGGTAGCCAACCGGTTTTGCTACAAGCTACCGGCTACGAGCTACAAGCCCAATAGATAAGGAAATTATGCTGCGCAGAACGAAAATTGTCGCGACCCTCGGGCCCGCTTCCAGCGATCCAAAAGTGCTGGAGCGAATGGTGCGTGCCGGTGTCGACCTTGTGCGGATGAATTTTTCGCACGGTTCGGTGCAGGATCATGTGAAGCGTGCCGAAACGGTGCGCGCGGTAGCGGCGGCGGTAGGGCGCACCGTGGGGATATTGGCCGATCTGCAAGGCCCAAAAATCCGCGTACGCAAGTTCGAGGACGACAAAATCACCCTGCACAAGGGCGACATTTTCATCCTCGATGCCGCGTTCGATGGATTGGGCAATCAGGAGCGCGTCGGGCTGGATTACAAAGACTTGCCCAACGATGTCGGCAAGGGTTCGGTGTTGCTGCTCAACGACGGCATGCTGGAATTCGATGTCGTCGAAGTCAAGGGTCAAGAGATCATCTGCAAGATAGTGCGCGGCGGCGTGCTGTCCAACAACAAGGGCATCAACCGCAAAGGCGGCGGGCTGACCGCGCCCGCGCTGACCGAAAAGGACAAGGAAGACATCAAGACTGCCGCGCTGATCAAGGCGGACTATCTGGCGGTATCGTTCCCGCGCAGTGCCGATGATATGAAACTGGCGCGCGAACTGATGCACGCGGCGGGAGGCAAAAGCTTGCTGATGGCCAAGATCGAACGCGCGGAAGCCATACCGGCATTGGCCGATATCATCGAAGCGTCCGATGCCATCATGGTGGCGCGCGGCGATTTGAGCGTGGAAGTCGGCGATGCGGCCGTGCCGGGTTTGCAAAAGCGCATGATCAAAATGGCGCGCAAAAAAAACAGGCTGGTGATTACCGCCACGCAAATGATGGAATCGATGATCAGCAGCCCGATCCCGACACGCGCGGAAGTTTCCGATGTGGCCAACGCGGTGCTGGATGGCACGGATGCGGTGATGCTTTCGGCAGAAACGGCGGTAGGCGAATACCCGGTTGAAACCATCGAGGCCATGGCGCGCATCTGTCTCAAGGCCGAGCGTGAAGTGGAAGAACATGTGTTTGACCGCGGTGCCGTGCAGCACAAATTTCTTCGCATCGATCAGTCCATTGCCATGTCCGCGCTGTTTGCCGCGTCGCATTTCAAGGTGAAAGCCATCATCGCGTTGACACAATCCGGTTCGTCCCCATTATGGATGTCGCGCATGAATGCGGGCGTGCCGATTTTTGCGTTTACCCCGTTGCGCGAAACCTTGAGCAAAGTCACTTTATTCAGCGGTGTGCATCCCATCGAGTTCCACTCCAAGACAAGGGGGCAGTCGGATGAATGGCATCAAATTGAGGCGACAATCCTCGAGCTTGGCTTGGTGGCGGAAGGTGATATGGTGGTGATGACGATGGGCGAAGCATCGGGTAAAACCGGGCACACCAACACGATGAAAATCATGCGTGTCGGAGAACATCGCAAGAGCTAGTTATTAGTCGCTAGTCGTTAGCCGTTAGTTGGCGTGGCCCGCTACGCGGGTTTTGTTTCAACTAACGTCTAACGACTACCAACTACCAACTGATTTTTAAAAGGAGGAAAAAATGGCACTCGTATCCATGCGTCAACTTCTCGATCACGCGGCAGAAAACGGCTACGGCCTGCCCGCCTTCAACGTCAATAACCTCGAACAGGTCAAGGCCATCATGGAAGCGGCCGACGAAACAAACAGCCCGGTTATCATGCAGGGCTCCGCCGGCGCGCGCAAATATGCGGGCGAGGCGTTCCTGCGCCACCTCATCGAAGCCGCCGTGGAAATGTATCCGCACCTGCCGGTGGTGATGCACCAGGATCACGGCGCATCGCCCGCCGTCTGCATCCAGTCCATCCGCTCCGGTTTTTCCAGCGTGATGATGGACGGCTCGCTGATGACCGACGGCAAGACACCGTCAACTTTTGAATACAACGTCAACGTCACGCGCCAGGTAGCGGAAATATCCCATGCGGTCGGAGTGTCCGTCGAAGGCGAACTGGGCTGCCTCGGCTCGCTGGAATCCGGCAAGGGTGAAAAGGAAGACGGCCACGGCGCGGAAGGCAAGCTGGAGCATTCGCAATTGTTGACCGACCCGGACGAGGCCGCCGAATTCGTCAAGGCCACCCAGGTGGATGCATTGGCGATTGCCATCGGCACCTCGCACGGCGCATACAAATTCACCCGCCCGCCCACCGGCGCGGTGTTGCGCATCGACCGCATCAAGGAAATCCATGCGCGCATCCCCAACACCCACTTGGTGATGCACGGCTCATCCAGCGTGCCGCAGGAATGGTTGAAAATCATCAACCAGTACGGCGGCACCATGGGTGAAACCTATGGCGTGCCGGTGGAAGAAATCGTCGAAGGGATCAAGCACGGCGTGCGCAAGGTGAACATCGACACCGACCTGCGCATGGCTTCCACCGGCGCGATACGCCGCCACATGGCGGAAGACACCAAGAATTTCGACCCGCGCAAATATCTGGCCGAAACCACCAAGGCCATGAAAGCTATCTGCAAGGCACGCTATGAAGCGTTCGGCACAGCCGGCCAGGCAAGCAAGATCAAGCCGATTTCGCTGGAAACGATGGCGATTCGTTACGCCAAGGGGGAATTAAAGGCGATCATCAAGTAAGCGCAGTATGCCACAAGAACAAGGGCGGCTTTCAGGCCGCTTTTGTTTTGGTCAGCCGATCCATTTGTGTTATTCCATTATTTCCATTTTAAAGACGCAACAATTTGTAGGTCGGGCTGCGCCCGACAACCTGATTCGGCGGGCATAGCCCGCCCTACGAAAATGTACTTTTAACCCAGATTGTTCATTAGAACAACACCTCATTGAAAAATAAGGAAAATCTCTAATGGATTCCATTAGAAACCCATTCAAAACAGGCGTTTTATGGCCTAATGGACAATCTGGGTTTAATTTAGAATTGGAATTAAACCCA
>JACREB010000041.1 GCA_016218475.1 Nitrosomonadales bacterium
CAAAGGCTTTCAAATGAGGCTGGCCTTCGTATCTCGGTCTGTCACTTTCCTCCGGGCACGAGTAAATGGAACAAGATTGAACATCGTATGTTCAGCTACATCAGCATGAACTGGCGGGGCAGGCCTTTGACCAGTCACGAAGTTGATGTATTGATTAACTTGCAAACCCTGGTCTGCGTAGGCACTTTTCCGCGCGGCTTGCGCAATGAAGTAATGGCGTGGGTTGTAGCAAACCAGAATGAATTGATTGAGGAGTGGAAAAAATGGCACCCATGAAACGCCCCCGCCTATCAGCAGTTAAACCATTGCGGAACTATCGGCTGAAAATGACCTTCATAAACGGTGATACGCTGACCGTGGATAAGCGGGCAACTATTTTTGCCAAGCCGGGTCTTGCTCCCTTGCGCGATCCGGCAGCTTTTGCCAAGGCTCGGATCGTGCCCGGCGAGGGCTGGACAGTCGAATGGGCTGACTTTGATATTCAGATCGGAGCCGATACTTTGTGGCTGGAAGCGATGCAACAGGCGACCACCGACGAGGATACCCGCACATTCCTTGCCTGGCGGGTGCATCATGGATTGTCATTAGCTGATGCCGCGCGAGCCTTGGGTATGACACCACGCACCATGAGCGCATATGGAACCGGCACCCGCCCTGTTCCGCACTACATTGCTCTGGCCTGCAAGGGTTGGGAAGCGGAACATCAATAATAACTTGCGAGCCAGCAGCAGATACTGCTACCCCTTCAACCACCTCGTCGAAAAGCACCGGAGTCGATTTTTTCTTCACACACCACAATTCCCCACAAATCCATCGCCACGAGGGCAAACGATTCGGCTCCGGTGTTTCGCGTTAAATAGCATCCGTAGGGTGGTGGCTATGACACGGCGTTGCGAAGCATCCGGGGCGGGAATAGCCACCTCACACCCGCTCCCGCAAACGGCTGGCTTCGCCAGTAACGTGTCGCGGGATGTGGGCTTTGCACACCATGTCGGGCGGAACCCGACCTACATTTCGGTTCCGGCTCGTCCGGCTTAGGGCCAGATACCTATGTGGGAGCGGCTTTAGCCGATTGCCCCGTCATCCCCTGCACGATCTGTCGCGGCTAAAGCCGCTCCCACAAAGACAATGCTGAAATTGGAGGGCAGGCGAATTTCTCTAATGAACTATTTGGGTTCATGGCAAACTCAAAATGTACAGAATGATGCGAGTATAAATGTTCACTTCAACTTATCGCAGCAACATCACCCGCGCATCAGGCGCGACAAAAGCGGGACGGCTGTGGAATAATACCCGCACTGTTGAATTTACCCATTGTCATGCCTTCAATTGTCATGCCTTCAATCACCCTTGCCACCTTGCACCCCGGCGACAGCGCCACCATCGTCGCGATTCATGCCGAAGAAGCCTTGCATCAACGCCTGCTGGCATTGGGCTTCCGCAGCGGCAAGCAGATCGAGTTGATCCGCAAGGCCGGCTTCTCCGGCCCGTTGCAGGTGCGCATCGGCACGACCGACATACTGCTGCGGCGCAGCGAAGCCGCCAAAATTACGGTGTGCAGAGCATGAAACGTATCGCTTTATTGGGGATGCCCAACACCGGCAAATCCACGCTGTTCAACCGCATGACCGGCGGTGCGGCGCGGGTCGGCAACTGGCCGGGCATCACCGTCGAGCTGCTCAGCGGCAAAATCCTGCTCGGCCCGGATATGGTGGAAATCATCGACCTGCCAGGCATCTACGATCTGCACGGTTTTTCCGACGACGAGCAGGTGGTGCGCCATTTCCTGCGCGACAACGTGCCGGACCTCGCCGTGGTCATTCTCAACGCCACGCAAATCGAACGCCAGATGAGCCTGCTGCTGCAACTCAAGCAGCTCAACATGAATCTGGTGGCGCTGCTCAACATGGCCGACGAGGCGAAGAAATTCGGCATCGATATCGACGGCAAGAAAATGGCGGAGCTGCTGGGCATACCGGTTTTCCTGCTCAGCGCAAAATACGGCACGGGCTATCCCGAAGCCCTGCAATCCATCAGCAAGGCATTGCGTTACCCCACACCCGGCATGGCCGAACAGGTGCGCAGCCAACTGGAGCAGGACGAGCATATCGAATCCGAGATGGCGCGCGTGCTGAAACATTCCGTGCAAATCCCGGTGCGCATGTCGGACAACCTTACCGAAAAACTGGACCGCGTGCTGCTGCACCCGTGGCTGGGGTTGCCGATTTTCTTCGCCATCATGTATCTGCTGTTTCAGGGCATTTTCCTGCTCGGGCAACCGTTGCAGACCGGCGTCGCGGAATTGCTCGCATGGCTGCGCGCGGTTGCGTTCGTCCCGCTGCTGGGCAGCTTGCCGCAGGTCATGCAAGGCTTGCTGCTGGACGGCATTTACAACGGCGTCGCCACCGTCGCCTCCTTCGTGCCGGTCATTGTGCTGTTCTTCCTGTTCATGGCGCTGGTGGAAGACAGCGGCTACCTGTCGCGCGCCGCGTTTTTGATGGACGCGCTGATGGCGCGCCTGGGGCTGGACGGGCGCGGTTTCGTCATGCTGCTGATGGGTTTCGGCTGCAACGTGCCCGCGCTGATGGGTACCCGCGTGATGCGCTCGCGCGCGATGCGTTTGCTCACCATGCTGGTGATCCCGTTCTCGCTGTGTTCGGCGCGACTGCAAGTGTTCGTGTTCATCAGCGCCGCGCTGTTCTCGCCGAAAGCCGCTCCAATAGTGCTGTTCAGCCTGTACCTGTCCAGTTTCGCCGCTGCGATACTCACCGCGTTGTTGTTCAAGGGCCGCTTCAGAAGCAATGAGCCGTTCGTGCTGGAGCTGCCGCCATACCGCTTCCCCACCGCCCCACAGATGGCGCTGCGCGGCTGGCTGGAAGTGCGGCATTTTTTGCGGCGCGCCACCAAATTCATCGTCGCCGGCGTGGTGCTGGTCTGGCTGCTCACCCACCTGCCGTCATCCGCAACACCCGGCAGCAGCGGCACGCTGGCCGGCATGATCGGCGATGCGCTACGCCCGGTGTTCGACCCCATCGGCATCAACCCGCAACTCACCGTCGCGCTGATTTTCGGCTTCGTCGCCAAGGAAATCGTCATCGGCTCGCTCGCGGTGATTTACGGCCTGAGCGGCGATGCGCTCAGCGGCGCAATCGGGCAGCAACTGGACTGGGTACACGCCTACAGCTTCATGCTGTTCACCCTGATCTACACGCCGTGTCTGGCCACCATCGCCACCCTGCGCAGCGAATCAAAGAATATGCGCTACACTTTTTTTGTCATCGCATGGTCGCTCGCGCTCGCGTGGCTGGTGAGTTTCGCGTTCTATCAGGGGGCGAGGGCGTTGGGGTATTAAAGGGAATCTCCTGGCAGGAGTAGCTGGAACCAAAAGTACGGTCACTTCGATTATCCTAAGCCGGACGAGCCGGAACAAAAAAAGTGCCGCGCAGGAGCGACCTGGAGGTCGCGATTTAACGGCTCGCGGACTGGAGCCCGCTCCCACGGTGATTGGCAGCGCATCATAATCCTTGTCACGTTTTGACATCATTTAACTGGTAAGTGACTAAAAGCGGCCATCCGCAGATTACGCAGATTACGCAGATTAACGCAGATTTTCAGTCGGTTGCGGATATGCACCCAATCACCCGATAGGTAGATCGGCAGTCCGGTATCGCTTGTTGTTTAATCGGCGAAAATCTGCGTAATCTGCGGACAACTGCTTTTTCCAGGATTATTGATATGTACGAAAAGCGCCCTGCCCGCTAACACCCCTTGAATTTCATGGCGATACATTTTCTGGCGAGTTCCCGCGCTTTGGCAATTTGCCCGGCAGTCATGCGCCTTGCAATGGCATCACGTTGCTGAATACGTTGTTCAATAGCAACTTTTCGCCCCGGCGTAAAATCATTGCCAGCCGCAATATTGAGCCACATGTGTGCCAGCACATCATCTTGCGGAACACCATTTCCCAGGATATATTTCCACCCGAGCTTTTCCTGTGCAAAAACATTACCCTGCTCCGCTGCCAGGCGATACCACTTCACCGCCTCCTTGAAATCCTGGGGAACATCTTTTCCGTGGTCATATATCGCCCCAAGGTTGAGCTGTGCAAAAGCCTCGCCCTGTTCTGCGGCCAATCGCCACCACTTTATCCTTTCCTTGTGATCCTGGGGAACACCCAGCCCGATGTCATACATGGACCCGAGTTTCGATTGGGCCTTGGCATTACCCTGTTCAGATGCCATGCGATACCACTTTGCCGCCTCCTTGAAATCTTGGGGAACACCCAACCCGGCGTCATGCATTGAACCGAGTATAAGCTGCGCTTCGGCATCGCCTTTTTCCGCCATGGGCCTGTACAACTTTGCTGCTTTTATATAATCACCCTCAATATAGGCACGCCCCGCTTCTGATAGCGGATCGACCGCCGGTTCGATGATGGCTGGCGATTGGACCATTGCATGCCCGGATACCGCGAACAAACACACGCAAACCAAAAATAAATATTTTAACAATTTGTGCATTTTCGTTATCCTCTTTTCGACGTAGGATGCTAACGCAAGCTACGTCCATACAGCCCGCCAGTAAATATACCAACTTATCCAGGCAATCTCTATTCAACCTGCCCCGCTACCCACGCAACAGCGCGGGCAATAGAACAACCGAGCATATCGCACGCTACAGAACCAGATAGATTAAAAACTCGCAACAGCCTTGAACAAACCGGTTGTCACCTTAATGAAAATACTTTAGAGTCACTCCGTGTAGTCGTCCGGCTTCGTGGTAGGTGAATTCCAACCACAGCCCATAATAATGTACATTAAGGAGCGAAATCTTGAAATCAGGAACTTGCCGCATACATGTCGTGGTAGCAGTAGCCGTTGGAATTTTCCTTTCCGGTTTTACCGGTTCGGCGGTCGCCGCTTCCCCCGAAGAGCAGAGAAAAGAAATACGGGAGATGCGCAGCGAAACTTTGAATAAGCTGTACAAGGTGCATCTGTCCGCCAAAGGCGAAATTCAAAAAGCGGCTGGCTATGCGGTATTCAGCAACGTCGGTATAAACCTGGTTCTTCTTTCTGCGGCGGGCGGCTCCGGGGTAGCTCACAATAACGGGACTGGCAAGGATACTTACATGAGAATGATTTCCGGCGGTTTTGGATTCGGGCTTGGGGTAAAAGATTTTCGGGGCATTTTCGTATTTTCGACCGAAAATGCTCTCAATCAATTCGTCGATAGCGGATGGGCGGCTGAAGCGCAAGTGGATGCCGCAGCCAAGTCGGGCGATAAAGGGGGCGCCGTAGCGGGCGCAATTGCTGTCGCGCCAGGCGTGTATCTATACCAGCTCACCGAAACAGGGCTTGCGTTGCAAGCCACGATTCAAGGCACCAAGTATTACAAAGACGATGAACTGAACAGCAAATAAACCGGTGCCGGGGCATTGGATAACATTTTAATCACTGTCCCTGCACAAGGTTGATGCCCATCGTTTAAAAATTCACCAACGAGGCAAGGCACCCGCAGTTTCAGCAGACTCCAAGAGGAGATACCGCGAGAAGGGTTAGCACAATGGGAATACTCGGGCGCTTGTTCGGCCACGACCGGAATGAAGATATTCCCGGGTTGTTGCCAGCCATCGAACGGGCTGTCTCAACGGTTGAGCCTTTGCTCAAACAGACCGGCGGATACCCTGAAATCTACCGCAAACCCGTCGCGACCGCGCTGGAATACGCCCGCAGCCTTGCGGCCAGCATTCCCGGGCCGGTAGAAATCAACCGGGAGTCCTATGCCAGCGATCCTTTTGTCCATTCCCTATTTCCGTCCGTCGATTATGTTCAGGATGCATTTCTTGCCAGCCGCGCCTTGCAGGATCATTACCGCGAATATTCTTCTACCGATAAATTGTACGCATTGATGGGCATGAGGCGCTTCGAGAAGACCGTTGCCGGAATAGAATTGTCAGGCCAGACGATACAGCGCGACGTGATTCAGAATGTGGTCTACTTCACCAGCCATACCCTTGAAGACCTTGCGCCCAGCGAAAACCAATCAAGGGATCAGGCTGCCTGGAGCCTTTTTGACAGTTTGGCGGGCAAGGTGAGAAAACGGGTTGATACGCGCAAACGGGACAAGCATTCACAACTGCAACAGAAGGATTCGCTGATCGCCCGTTTGCGGACGGCCGATGCGCAAACACGGCCTGCCCTGGAGGAGGAATTATCGAAGACTATAACGGGCATTCAGTCCATCACGAGTTTGCTGGAGTTGCGCAATTACATAGAAGACTTCGAAGCGGTGCTGCTGAATCCGGAAAAGCATCTCCGGTTAAATCGGATACCCATGGTTTTAGACCGCATGGGCATCAGGCAGGATAGTGGCGACACAAGCGGAGAAGGGGCGATCACATTCAACGAGCTAGTCGGTTTTGACCGGCGCGATTGGACGGTGACCATGGTATATTGCAGCAACATACCAATCCAATCATTCGCCACAAGGCTGGACAAGGCATGCCGGGAGTTGGCCATATAATTCCGTGGAAGACCATTGCGGGTACTCCGGTAAAAAGGCTATCGCCGTAGCGGCGAACAAACAATTATTATTGAGCGGCTGCGTTTACGTTACCCAGCCTTGCCTGATTTTGCTATTATTCTCCCGAACCCTCAAGGAGGTATGACCGATGGCCACGCGCAAGAAAAGCACAAAACTCCCGGAAAAAAAAGTGGAGGACATCGGGCATGCCGTTGCCCGGCTGCATCGTTTACTCAAGGAACTCGGCCATGTCAAAGGCTTGCAACAAACAGCCTCGACCATGCCGGATGCGCGCGCACGACTGAATTTCATCGACCAGGCCATGCATGAGGCCTCTGAGAAAACTCTCAGCGCAGTGGAAAACTCTTTACCGCTCATCGACACCACGCGCAAATCCTGCGCCCGCATGGCCAGGCAACTGTCGAAAGCGGAAAATCTCGCACAACACGCGCTGATCCAAAAAACCATCTCTCACCTGGGAGAAATAGCCGCTGCGGAAGAAGCCTTGCACCACAACCTGCTGCTGATTATTGAAGCACAGGAGTTTCGCGATGTAGCCGGCCAGATGATCAATAAAATCCTGGGGGCAGCAGAGGAAATCGAAGACATCCTGCTCGACATCCTGCGCGAATACGCGCCGGACACCAAGGACTCGCTCATCTCAAGCAAAGGGCCGACCTCGGGTCCCGCAATAAACACCAGGTCAGACAACGTCAACGGACAAGATGAAGTGGATGATTTGCTCGCCTCGATGGGATTCTGATTTTCAGGGTGGTATCCCGTGCCTGCACCGGACGGATAAGCAATTGAAATATGGCGGGCGGAAACCCGCCTGCCCGGCATGGATACAATCGCACAACAACTTTTTCGGGAGGAACGCACGGTGACAAACAGCACAGATAATCAGCGTGGCACTCCAGCATGTACACCGCATCTCGATTTGATCCAAGCACGAAAAACGGTGCTGATGATCGAACTGTCCGCCGGCCAGATCGAAGCCGCGATGAAAGACAGCAATAGTTCGGTCGAGGTGCTGACCGACGCATTCACCACGATGGCGGGTTATATGCGCATGATCAACGATACGATTGCGGCGCTCCCGGACAACGGGGAATTGAGCGGCACCAAAACCAATTTGCTGTGCGCCACCGAAAACGTCTCCGGCATGGTGCGCAAGGCAATCATCGCCTTCCAGTTTTACGACAAGCTGGTGCAACGCCTGTCGCATGTAAACCATAGCCTGGCTTCGCTTTCCGGCTTGATCAACGACAGCTCGCGCATTAACAGCTCATATGAATGGGCCGCGCTGCAAGAAAAAATCCGTTCGAAATATTCGATGCGCGAGGAGATCGAGATGTTCGATGCCGTGCTTGGAGGCATGTCAGTAAAAGATGCGCTCGAAAAATTCATGACCCAGATGAAGGATCATCCAGACGACATCGAACTGTTCTGATTTCAAGAAAAACAAGGCGCAGGACAGGCTTTGCCCAACCTTCTACGGGAAAGCAGCTTCCCATTTTTTGCTCCAGCTCGCCCGGCATAAAACCACACTATAATTGCCGCTCGAACTCATCCCTTTTCCCACCCCTGTATGCCACATTCCATCCGCCTGTTACCAGACTTGCTCATCAATCAAATCGCCGCCGGCGAGGTGATCGAACGGCCGGCTTCGGCGCTCAAGGAGCTGCTGGAGAATAGCCTTGATGCGGGTGCGACCGACATCGCGGCACAACTGGAAGGCGGCGGCGTCAAATTATTGCGCGTGCGCGACAACGGAAAAGGCATCGCAAAAGACGATTTGCGGCTGGCGCTGATGCGCCACGCCACCAGCAAAATCTTCTCGCTGGATGACCTTCAGCAAGTCGCCAGCATGGGTTTTCGCGGCGAGGCTCTGGCAAGCATGGCTGCGGTGGCGCAACTCGCCCTTACCAGCCGGACCGCATCCGATGCGCATGGATGGAAAGTAGAAGCGATAGACGGCAAAATCAGCGAACCTATCCCCGCCAGTCACGCGCAAGGCGCCAGCATCGAGTTGCGCGAGCTGTATTTCAATACCCCGGCACGACGCAAATTCCTGAAATCCGAAACCACCGAATTCGCCTATTGTGAAGAAACCTTTAAACGCATCGCGCTATCGCGCCCCGATGTCGCTTTCAGTTTGCAGCACAACGGGCGCACCATCTGGCAATTCAGAGGACAGACAACAGAGGACAGAGGACAGAAAAAACCTCATTCGCTCATGGCAGATGGGTTAAAAGAGAGGGTTGTCGCCATGCTCGGCGATGAATTCGGGCAAGCCGCCGTATCTGTTTCGCGCAACGCGGCAAATCTGTCTCTGCGCGGCTTGGCCGCCCTGCCGGCTTATTCGCGCGCTACCCGCGATGCGCAATATTTCTTTGTCAATGGCCGTTTCGTGCGCGACAAAGTCGCCGGTCACGCGCTGCGCCAGGCATATCAAGACGTCCTGCATCATCAGCGCCACCCCGCCTTTGTGCTGTTCCTCGAACTGCCGCCGGAGCAGGTGGATGTGAATGTCCACCCCGCCAAAAGCGAAGTGCGCTTCCGCGAAAGCCAGGGAATTCATCAATTTATTTTCCACACCCTGCAACAGGCGCTCGCCATTCCGGCATCGCCTGGCATGACCGCGCCGGGGCTTCCGGCCAGAACACCTTTCGCCATGCCAGCCCAGCAGAGAATGCCTCTGAACGCGGAACAGCTAAACGCCTCCTATCAAGTGTGGCAAGCACAAATAGGCAGTAGGGAGTGGGGAGTGGAAAGTGGAAAAACCACCCCCACTCCCCAAGAAGAATTCCCCTTAGGCTTCGCGCTCGCGCAACTCTCCGGCGTCTACATCCTCGCGCAAAACACCCATGGCCTGATCGTAGTGGATATGCATGCCGCACATGAGCGCATCGTGTATGAAAAACTCAAGGCCGCGCTGGATACCGAGCAGATTGCCACCCAACCGCTGCTGGTTCCGGTGACCTTTTATGCGGATGCGCTGGAGATCGCTACCGTAGAAACAGAGCAGGCCACACTCGAAAAACTCGGCTTCGACATCGGATCGCTCTCGCCAAACACGCTGGCGGTGCGCGCCATGCCTGCGCTGCTCAAACAATCCGAAGCGGAAGCCGCCGCGCGCGAGGTGCTGGGCGAACTGCGCGGGTTCGGCGCAAGCCGCACCATGACAGAACGTCGCGACGGGCTGCTCGCCACCCTCGCCTGCCACGGCGCAGTGCGCGCCAACCGGATGTTAGGCCTCACCGAAATGAACGCGCTGCTGCGCGAGATGGAGCAAACCGGGCGCTCCGGCCAATGCAACCATGGCCGCCCGACATGGTTTCAATTGAGCATGGTCGATCTGGACAAAATGTTTATGCGTGGGAAATAGCGCCGAAATACCATGCATTTCATGCATCGCAAAATAGCGTGCCAACTTTGACAAAGTTGATATAAAAACTATAATCCGACATTATGAATTTCGTAACTTTTGATGGCTCTCTGTACCATGGCAACAAGGATATACCGTTCGAGAATGTTGATTACAAAACATCAAAACATGAAACTATCAAGGATTTGAAATATCGAAACGGAATATCCTAAGCCGGACGAGCCGGAACCAAAAAGGTGGTTTTGCGCTCGAAATTTATAATGCGCTAACCTATTGTTTTTAATTTAAAAACATATAAGTCTTGTCAAGAAATGTAAAGACTTAACCGGTAAGACACTAAGCCGGAC
>JACREB010000046.1 GCA_016218475.1 Nitrosomonadales bacterium
GCCATGACACGGCGCGTGCGCTCGTCCAATAGCGGCCATACAGCATCAAACTTCTGTTTCAATCCAAGTGGCGTATTCATGGGCATAAAACATATCACATTCCCATGCCAATTGATACCTTTATTTATTTACAGCGCCTTAACTGCTTTTTCTAGGATAAATGGAATGTCCGGTGTGGTCGTGCATAAGGGAGTAGCATTATCGGCTGGCACAGTTTGGACAATCAGCAAGACAGAGGAATAACAACCAGGATGGATATTGTCGGTGTATTGCCGTTGGATGCGGCGGGTGCGGTTATCGTGCTTTGGGCGGTACTGGGGCTGCTTGGGCTGATCATGCAGCGCGACCCGCACTTTATCACCAATATCATTTTCCCCGTCGGCGCGCTCGTTTCGCTGGTGCTTGCCGCCACCGGTTTATGTGCGCTCGGCGCGGATGCCAACACCGCCGTGCTGCCGTTAGGCTTGCCCGATCTGCCGCTGCATCTTCGTCTTGATCCACTCTCGGCGTTATTTTTGACCCTGCTGGGCGGCGCATCGTTCGGCGTGTCGCTGTTCAGTGCCGGCTATTTCCGCACCATGCAAGGTAACAAGCTCGGCCTGCTATGCCTGCAATACCACCTGTTCCTTGCCAGCATGGCATTGGTGTTGTTGGCGGACGATGCCTACATGTTCATGGTGGCATGGGAAACCATGGCGCTGTCTTCCTACTTTCTGGTCACTACCGAACACCATGTTCCCGATATCCGCAAGGCGGGCTATCTGTACCTGCTGATCGCGCATGTGGGCGCAATCGCCATTTTGCTTTGCTTCGGCGTGATGCAGGGCGGGCACGGCATCGGCGCATACACTTTTGCGGCGATGCGCGAGGCACATCTGTCGGCGTTCTGGTCGTCGGTGGCATTCCTGTTGGCGTTGCTCGGCTTCGGCGCAAAAGCAGGTTTGCTGCCGTTGCATGTCTGGTTGCCGGAGGCGCACCCGGCTGCGCCTTCACCGGTTTCCGCATTGATGAGCGGCATCATGCTGAAAACGGCGATTTACGGCATCCTGCGTGTCACCTTCGATTTGCTGGATGTGCAGCAATGGTGGTGGGGGGGGTGCTGGCCTTGGCGCTGGGGTTGCTCACCGCGATTTTCGGCGTGATGTTCGCCGCCGTGCAGGGCGACATGAAACGGCTGCTGGCCTATTCTTCCATCGAGAATATCGGGCTGCTGCTGGTGGGTATCGGCTTGACCATTATTTTTCACGTCTATGGCAAGGACGCGCTGGCGGCCTTGTCGCTCACCGCGACGCTGTACCACAGCCTGAATCACGCCTTCTTCAAGAGCCTGCTGTTCATCGGCACAGGTTCGATCCTGCATTCGACCGGCGAGCGCAACATGGGGCGCCTCGGCGGACTGATCCATCGCATGCCGTGGGCCGCCGCGCTGATGCTGGTCGGCGTGTTGTCCATATCCGGCCTGCCTCCATTCAATGGTTTTGTTTCGGAATGGCTGTTGTTGCAAGCCTTCCTGTTGTCGCCGGGTTTGCCGAACAGCTACATCAACATGCTGATTCCGGTGGCGGCGGCAGTGATCGCGCTGGCCGCCGCGCTGGCCGCCTACGTGATGGTGAAATTTTACGGGATTATTTTTCTCGGCCAGCCGCGCGAGCAGGCATTGGAGCACGCGCACGATGCCGGTATCTGGGAGCGCATCGGGCTAAGCTGGCTGGCGCTCGGTTGCGTGGCGCTCGGGCTGGCGCCGGTTTTTGTGATACAGCAGCTCGACCTGGTCACGCAAATGCTGGTCGGACAGGGCCTTGGCAATCCGGTCGGCGGCTGGCTGTTCCTTACACCGGTGGATACCGAGCGCGCCAGCTACAGCCCGGTGTATTTCCTGCTGGCAATGTTGGGCGTGATGCTGGTGACCGCATTGACGGTGCATCGTTTCTATCACGGACGGTTGCGCCGCGGCCCGGCCTGGGACTGCGGTTTCCCGGCGCAAACCGCGCGTATGCAGGATACGGCCGAGGGGTTCGGCCAACCGATCCGGCGCATCTTCGAGCCGTTCTTCAAAATTGAAAGCGGGTTGCCAAGCGCGTTCGATACCCATCCGCGCTATCACGGTTGCAGCGAGGATCGCTTCTGGTTTGCGCTGTATTTGCCGATCAAAAGCATCACCGAAAAACTGTCGTCCTGGGCTGCGTTGTTGCAGCACGGGCGCATTCACCTGTATCTGAGTTATACCTTCGTCACGCTGGTCGTGTTGCTGGCGTTTGTATGATGGAAAACATCAATTTGACCCTCGGTATACGTGTAGGGTGGGCACGTTTTTGTGCCCACGCGGATTAACATACCGCGTGTGCATAACCAGCAACTTGGTTGTCGTCTTTTGACAGCCTGGTCGAATGGCTAGCGGTTACATCAGATGAAGCCTTGCCCATCCGCAACCGCATCGCTTGCGTATCCTAATACAATCAAAGCAAAACCATCATGACCGAAACCGCCGCGCCCATGTACCCGGAGCAAGCTGATTCTTCACGGTGAACCTCGCCCAACGCAAGGGAAACAGCCTGCTCGTTGACCGGATAGACGTGTTGCGCGCGGCGTTCGGGGCGGTGCGGGCGCGGCATCCGTTTCGCA
>JACREB010000047.1 GCA_016218475.1 Nitrosomonadales bacterium
AATCGCATTGCCATCAAAATAAGTAAATAAATTCAATCTGTTACTGTTGTGGAAATCCAAGTATTAAAAGATTTGAATCACGCAACAATTTGATTATTATCACATCTTAAGACTTACCGTAATTATATGGATACCCCATAATAAAAATGGCCTGCATTTCTGCAAGCCATTGATTTATTTGGCGTCCCCAACGAGATTCGAACTCGTGTTACCGCCGTGAAAGGGCGATGTCCTAGGCCTCTAGACGATGGGGACTTTGATAATTTACAGCTCTTTTGGTGGAGGTAAGCGGGATCGAACCGCTGACCTCTTGCATGCCATGCAAGCGCTCTCCCAGCTGAGCTATACCCCCGATACCCCGAAAAGAGCGCGCATTATAGTGATGCGACCTATGCTTGTAAAGCCGACTTCCCGGGAAATTACAGATACCTTTTCATGCGCGCCAGCACTGTCTCGCGCGGGAACAATGCCAGCACGGCATCCACCGATGGCGTGTGCGTCTGCCCGACCAGCATCACGCGCAACGGCATCGCCAGTTTGGGCATTTTCAAATTGTGTTTGGCCAGCAATTCCTTTATCAGCGCGCCCAGCGCGGGCGCTTCCCAGGCGACATCGGCAAAACGCCCGGCGAGTTCGCGCAACGCGGGCAGCACTTCCGGCGCAAGGTGCGCATCCAGCAGTTCCTGCGCCGGATGTATTTCGATGTAAAACACTTCCGCCTCATCCGCCAATTCGAGCAGCGTCGCCGCACGCTCCTTATACAGCGCGATCACCGACTCCAATAGGGGCGCTTCATTTACCCGCACGCCGCGATCCGACAGATGCTTGCGCACCAATTTTGCCAAACGCGTATTGTCGGCCAGCTTGATGTAGTGCTGGTTCAGCCAGCGCAACTTTTCCGGGTTGAACTGTGCCGCCGATTTGCTGATGTGGCGCAAATCGAACCATTCGACGAATTGCTGCATGGAGAAAATTTCCTCGTCGCCATGCGACCAGCCCAGGCGCGCCAGATAATTGATCAGCGCTTCCGGCAAGAAACCATCCTCAACATATTGCATCACGCTCACCGCGCCATGCCGCTTGGACAGCCGCTCGCCGTCGCTGCCCAGGATCATCGGCACATGCGCATACTGCGGCAGCGCCGCGCCCAATGCCTTGAGGATATTGATCTGGCGCGGCGTGTTGTTGACGTGATCGTCGCCGCGGATGACATGGGTGATATTCATATCCAGGTCATCCACCACCACGCAGAAATTGTAAGTGGGCGTGCCATCGGCACGGGCAATAATCAGGTCATCCAGCTCGCTGTTCTCGAACACGATCTTGCCTTTGACCATATCGTCCCAGGTTGTTGCGCCGTGTGGAGGATTCTTGAAGCGCACTACCGGGTTGATACCCTCCGGCGGAACTGGTAGAGCCTTGTGCGGTTCCGGTCGCCAGCATCCGTCATAACGGGGCTTCTCACCGCGCGCGCGTTGCGCTTCGCGCATTGATTCCAATTCTTCCGGCGATGTGTAGCAATAATAGGCCGTACCCTTGTCGAGCATCTGCCGGATCATCGCCTTGTAGCGATCCATGCGCTGCATCTGGTAAAACGGCCCCTCGTCATAATCCAGGCTCAACCACGACATCCCGTCCAGGATCGCCCGCTCGGACTCCCGCGTGGAACGTTCCAGATCGGTATCTTCGATACGCAAGATGAATGTGCCGCCCATCTTGCGCGCATATGCCCAGGAGAACAAGGCCGTGCGCGCGCCGCCGATATGCAGATAGCCGGTGGGGCTGGGAGCGAAGCGGGTGCGTGCGGTCATAAACAAAACAGGATTGGCGAATAATAAGGCGCGCATTTTACGGGCTTTGCCCAATGCACGCACAAAAAATTGACTGGGTTTGGCGCGTTATGATCTAATTTGCGCCCTCTTCGGGGCGGTTAGCTCAGCGGTAGAGCACTGCCTTCACACGGCAGGGGTCGTTGGTTCGAAACCAATACCGCCCACCAACCATATCAAAACCTCCAGATACCATACATTCTCTACACTGTTGAGTGCGTAGGTTGGGCAACTACCTGCCCGCTGCTTTACGTGATCGCATTATCATGGCCAACTTGCCCAAGTATGAGCCTGATTCCAAATAACTGCCGGATTGGTACTGCTTATAGAGGGAAGAGAGAAGCATTTCGGCAGGACGGCATCAGGGCGTGGAACGAATATCAAGCCACCGGGCTGCACGTTACGCTTGAGGAGGCAGACGCTTGGCTTGCCAAGCTGGAAAAAGGGCAGGATGTGGAGCCTCCCACACGCCACGTTTTATTTGGACGCCTTCCGCGCTGGACGATGTCAAGCATATCGCTTTCTCTTCGAAAAAAATCCCACTGCAGCGATGCAAGCTGTAAGCGCAATTCGCCAGGGCGTGAAAATCCTCGCGCAACATCCAGAAATCGGTCGCCCTGTCGATTTCATCGAGCCTGAATATCGTGAATGGCCGATTGCCTTTGGCAGCAGCGGCTATATCGCGCTGTATCGCTTTGATGGGCAAGTCGCCATTATTACTGCGGTGAAACACCAAAGAGAGGCTGGTTACTAAGGGGCATGAAACAGTGCTGACCGCCACAGCCCACCAGAATATTTGGCGCTTGCGCCAAGCCATATTTTGCGGCGGCTCGCGGAACAACAACGCGAACAATGCGCGCTCCGCTAAGAAGGTTTTGCCAACATTTTCAAACACATCCTTTGCTGTGCATTGGCGCGCATCCGCCGGGTGCAATCGTATATAATCCCGCGCTGTCCAATTTCAGGTTTTTCCCACATGCTGGAAGTCAGCAATCTTGCGTGCAGCCGAGGCGACCATCGCTTGTTTTCAGGGTTGAGTTTTGCGCTGCATCCGGGGCAGATCATGCAGGTGCAGGGCGCGAACGGCAGCGGGAAAACCAGCCTGCTGCGCACTTTGTGCGGTTTCATGATGCCGGATGAGGGGGAGATTGCGTGGCGCGGCGAGCGTATCCGCGACCTGGACGAAGAATATTACGCCGAGATGCTGTACCTCGGGCATTTGAATGCGATCAAGGATGAATTGAGCGCGCTGGAGAATCTGCGCATTTCGGCAGGCCTTTCCGGGATCGATCTGGATGAAAAAGAGGCGCTGGCCGCATTGCGCCGCATGGGTTTGCGCGGTCGCGAGAGACTGCCTGCCAAAGTGCTCTCGCAAGGGCAGCGGCGGCGCGTGGCGTTGGCGCGATTGCTGACCAGCGATGCCGGTTTGTGGATACTGGATGAACCATTGACCGCGCTGGATGTCGGAGCTGTGGCGCTGATGCAGGAACTGGTTGCGGAGCATCTGGCGCGGCAGGGGATGGTGATTTTTACCACGCATCAGCCGCTGCAAGTGGCGGGGGTTGAAATGTGTAGTTTGTCCCTGTCATGATGGCTAACCAAGATTATTCATTAGGCCGTTCGTGGTGAGCTTGTCGAACCACACGTACCGTAAAAATACCCCTTCGACAAGCTCGGGGCGAACGGGTGTTGGAAAGTCACATTGTATCGGGCCTGATGAACAATTTGGGTTACAACAGGCATGAGAAAATCATCGATGCTCGATTTGCTGGTGCTGGTGATACGGCGCGATCTGGTGTTGGCGATGCGCCGCCGTGCCGATGTGCTCACCACGCTGATTTTTTTCGTGATGGTGGTCAGCCTGTTTCCGCTGGGTGTCGGGCCGGAAATGGGCATGTTGCGCAAAATGGCGCCGGGCGTGTTGTGGGTGGCGGCGCTGCTTTCTTCGATGTTGTCTCTGGGACGGTTGTTTTCGACCGATTATCTGGACGGTACACTGGAACAGATGATGCTGGTGCCGCAGTCGTTGTCGATGCTGGTGCTGGGCAAGATGGCCGCGCACTGGATGGTGTCCGGTTTGCCGCTGGTGCTGATGGCACCGGTGTTGGGGTTGCAGTTTGATATGCAGGCGCAGGCGCTTGGCGTGTTGATTCTCGGGCTGTTGCTGGGAACGCCGGTATTGAGCATGATCGGCGCGATCGGCGCGGCATTGACGCTGGGCTTGCGCGGTGGCGGGGTGCTGTTATCGCTGCTGGTATTGCCGCTGTGTATTCCGGTGCTGATCTTCGGCACCGGGGCGGTCGAAGCGGTATCGACCGGATTGAGCGTGACATCCCACCTGTCCCTGTTGGGTGCGATGCTGGTGTTTGCGCTGGTGTCCACCCCGTGGGTGACGGCGCAGGCCTTACGTATTTCGATGGAGTAACGAATTGGCAATAAACTGGTTTAAATATTCCGCACCGACGACCTTCTACGGGTTGGCCGGGAAGTTGATTCCGTGGTTCGCGCTTTCCGCCGCGATACTGTTTGTCGTCGGGCTGTATATCGGCTTTGCGGTCGCACCGGCGGATGCGCAGCAGGGCGAGTTTTACCGCATCATTTTTATCCATGTGCCGTCTTCCATCCTGTCGATGTTTCTTTATCTGATCATGGCGGGTTATGCGGCGCTGGGGCTGATTTTCAATACCCGCCTGTCGGCGATGATGGCCACCGCCATCGCGCCCACCGGCGCGCTGTTCGCCTTCATTTCATTGTGGACCGGCGCGTTGTGGGGCAAGCCGATGTGGGGCGCGTGGTGGGTGTGGGATGCGCGCCTGACTTCCGAGCTCATCCTGCTGTTCCTGTATCTGGGTTTCATCGCGCTGCACGCCTCCATTGACGACCCGCGCCGCGCCGACCGCGCCAGCGCATTGCTGGCAATTGTGGGATCGGTCAATGTGCCGATTATTTATTTTTCGGTCAAGTGGTGGAATACCCTGCATCAGGGATCGACCATCAAATTCACCGGCACGTCGATGCATGTCGCGATGCAGCAGGCCATGTTCACCATGCTGGTGGCCTGCTGGCTGTATGCGATTGCGGTGGTGCTGGCGCGGGTGCGCAGCATCATTCTGGAACGTGAACGCAACACCGTCTGGATTTCTGAGTTGTCGGAGGTGCGGTCATGACACGGTGCGCGAATGTGGGAGCGCGGGCGTCCTCGCCCGCATGCGGACGGGACGTCCGCGTTCCAGTGCCGACGGGGACGTCGGCGCTCCCATCCAGTAACGTGTCGGAGGTGCGGCAATGAGCGGCCTGGATGTCTGGATGCGGGAAAATCCGCTTGCCTACATCTGGCTGGGTTCTTATGCCGTTGCGCTGCTTATTTTTGCGATTGAGATCGCGATGGTGATACACAAACGAAAAATCACCTTGCAACAGGTGCGCCTGATGCATGAGGCGGAAGAAGAAGCACGCGACGATAAATCCGGGGAAAATACCGGGGAAAACACCGGGGAAAACAACTGATATGAAGCCGCGCCGGAAAAGATTCGCGTTCATCGTGGTTGCCGTCGCCGCATTGGCCCTGGTCGTCGGCCTTGTGCTGAATGCGCTGAAGAACAATGTCAGCCTGTATTTCACCCCGACCCAGGTTTACAACAAGGAAGCTCCGCAAGGCCGCAGTTTCCGCATCGGCGGACTGGTCGAAGAAGACAGCGTGAAGCGCGAAAAAGACGGCTTGACGGTTAATTTCGTGATCACCGACAAGCATAAGAGCATGCCGGTTATTTACAAAGGCATCCTGCCGGATTTGTTCAAGGAAGGTAAGGGCGTGGTCGCGCAAGGCAAGATCGAAGCTGATGGTGTGATGCACGCCGAAGAAGTGCTCGCCAAACATGACGAGAACTACATGCCGCCCGAAGCCGCCGATGCGCTGAAGAAAGGCGAGACCGCGAAAGCTTCCGCCGTTGTGGCAAACCCGGCAAGCGCGCCTGCGGCATCTGCCGCCAAATAATTTTTTGAATTGTGTAGGTTGGGCAAAGCGCAGCGTGCCCAAAGGACGAAGATACCATTATGAATGTTGGGCACGCTGCGCTTTGCCCAACCTACGGCTAAATAATTTTTGAAGGCTTCAGCATGATTCCAGAGATTGGTCATTTTGCGTTAATCGTTTCGTTGTTTCTGTCAGTTTGTTTGGGCACACTGCCGATCATCGGGGCGGCGCGCGATAACACAGTATTGATGGGCACTGCCCGTACATTGGCGTATGGCCAGTTTGTGTTTATTTCCATCGCATTTGCCTGCCTGACTTACGCCTTCGTCGTCAATGATTTCTCCGTGCTGTATGTCGCGCAGCATTCCAACTCCCAGCTTCCCGTCGCCTACCGCGTGGCCGCCGTGTGGGGCGGGCACGAAGGCTCGCTGCTTCTGTGGGTGTTCATACTGTCCGCATGGGTGTTGGCCGTCGCCTTCTACAGCAAGCATCTGCCGGAAGAAATGGTGGCGCGCGTGCTGGGTGTGATGGGGTTGGTCGCGGTGGGCTTCCTGTTGTTCCTGCTGTTCACATCAAATCCATTCGACCGTTTGCTGCCCGCCGCCGCCGACGGGCGCGACCTGAATCCGCTGCTGCAGGATCCCGGCCTGGTGATTCACCCGCCGATGCTGTACATGGGCTATGTGGGCTATTCGGTGGCGTTTGCGTTTGCCATCTCCGCGTTGCTGGGCGGCAGGCTGGATGCGACCTGGGCGCGCTGGTCGCGCCCGTGGACAACCGTGGCATGGGTGTTCATGACCGGCGGCATCGCGCTGGGCAGTTGGTGGGCATACTACGAGTTGGGCTGGGGCGGCTGGTGGTTCTGGGATCCGGTGGAGAACGCGTCTTTCATGCCGTGGCTGGTGGGCACCGCATTGATGCATTCGCTGGCGGTGACCGAAAAACGCGGCGCATTCAAAAGCTGGACGGTGTTGCTGGCCATCGCGGCATTTTCCCTGAGCCTGATGGGCACATTCCTGGTGCGTTCCGGCGTGCTGACCTCGGTGCATGCGTTTGCCACCGATCCCAAGCGCGGCGTTTTTATCCTGTCTTTCCTGGTGGTCGTGATCGGCGCTTCGCTGCTGCTGTTTGCGTGGCGTGCGCCGAAAATCGGCCTGGGCGGCAAATTCGATCTGCTGTCGCGCGAATCGCTGTTGTTGTCGAATAACGTGCTGTTATCGGTTGCCTCGGCCTCGGTATTCATCGGCACGCTGTATCCGCTGTTCATGGACGCGCTCGGCCAAGGCAAACTGTCGGTCGGTCCGCCGTATTTCCACGCGGTGTTCGTGCCGCTGATGGTGCCGATGGTGCTGATGATGGGCTTGGGGCCGCTGGTGCGCTGGAAAAAATTTGCCGCGCTGGAGCTGGCCAGGCGCGTACGCTGGGTGTTTGCCGGCGCAGTGCTGATCGCATTGCTGTTGCCGCTGGCGATGGGCAAATGGACCGCCATGATCGCGCTCGGCTTGCTGCTCGCATTCTGGCTTATCGCCTCGGTGCTGCTGAGCCTGCGCGAGCGTTTTGCCGGGCACGGCAATTTTATGCAGCGCATGCGCGGCCAATCGCTGAGCTATTACGGCATGCAGTTTGCGCATCTCGGCGTGGCAATATTCATCATCGGCGTGACGCTGGTGAGAGGCTACGAGACCGAGCGCGATGTGCGCATGGATGCCGGCGATACGGTGCAGGCGGGCGGCTATGAATTCCGTTTCAACGGGGCCACTGAAAAACAGGGGCCGAATTATGAGGCCGCGCAGGGGCACATTTCGGTCAGCAAGAACTGCAAACTGGTCACCGAGTTGTTCCCGGAAAAGCGCCAATACAACGCGTCCGGTATGCCGATGACCGAAGCGGCGATCGACACCGGTTTTCTGGGCGATTTGTATGTGTCGCTGGGGGAACCGATACCGGACAGCAAGGGAGCATGGGCGGTGCGCGTTTATATCAAGCCGTTTGTGGACTGGATATGGGCTGGATGTTTATTGATGGGGTTGGGCGGCGTGCTGGCGACCAGTGACCGCCGCTATCGCCTGCATCAGAGGACAGAGGACAGAAGACAGAAGACAGATTTGGTTGGCTCAGGGCAGGCATCATGATGCGTTTCATACTCCCGTTCGTGGTGTTCATGATAATGGCGGCGTTCATGTATGTCGGGTTGGGGCTGAATCCGCACGAGGTGCCGTCGCCGCTGATCGGCAAGGCGGCGCCCGCGTTTACGCTGCCGCAGTTGCATGAACCGTCAAAACAGTTTTCGCCGCAGGACATGAAGGGCAAGGTATGGCTGTTCAACGTGTGGGCATCTTGGTGTACGGCTTGCGAGGGCGAGCACCCGGTGTTCATGCAACTGGCGCGCCAGAACATTGTGCCGATTTACGGGATGGACTACAAGGACAAACGCGAAGACGGGGAGGCGTGGCTGCGCAAGCATGGCAATCCCTACACATTGGTTGTATCCGACATGGAAGGCCGCGTCGGCATCGATTACGGCGTGTACGGCGTGCCGGAAACCTATTTGATCGATAAGCAGGGCGTTATCCGGCACAAGCAGATCGGCGCGGTGACGCCGGAAGTCCTGAACGAAAAAATCCTGCCGTTGATCAAGGAGCTGCAAGCCAAATGAAAAAATACCTGCTGGTATTGCTGTTGTGCCTTCTGCCCGCCTTTTCTTACGCCGGTCAGGCAAAGGACATGGCCGCCGACCCGGTGCTGGAAAAACGCATGATCGGCCTGGCGGAAAATTTGCGCTGCCTGGTTTGCCAGAACGAATCGCTGGCCAGCTCGCATGCCGATCTCGCCGAAGACCTGCGCCGCGAAGTGCGCGAGCAAATGCAGAAAGGCCTGAACGACCAGGAAATAATCGATTATCTGGTTTCCCGTTACGGCGATTTTGTGCTGTATGACCCGCCGGTGAAAAAATCCACACTGGTTCTCTGGTACGGCCCATTCGTGCTGCTGCTGCTGGGTATTGGCGTGCTGGTCTATCAATTACGCAAGCGCAAGAGCCTGATTGCGGAAACCGAGCTGTCCGATGAAGATGCACAACGCGCCGCTGCCTTATTGAATGAACCCCCCAAATTACAAAATAAACCGAAAGATTTTCAAGCATGACCTTATTCTGGATAGCCTGCGCAGTGTTGCTGATCGTGGCGCTGCCGTTCGTGGTATTGCCTTTGTGGCGCAATTCCGGCGTCAACAACGCCGGTAACAATAAAGATATCCAGCGCGATGCCGCCAACCTGGAGATTTTGCGCGACCAGTCGGCAGAGCTCGACGCCGACCTGCACGACGGATTGTTGACGCAGGACGCCTACGAACAGGGCAAACGCGAATTGCAGGCGCGCCTGCTGGAAGAGGTCACGGTTACCGGGCAGCCAACCATGCTGCCGCGCCGTTCCGCCAAGACACTGGCGGTCGTGCTGGCGATATTGCTGCCGCTATTCAGCGTGCCGCTCTATCTCACGATAGGCAATACCAAGGCGCTGCTGCCGCAACCGGACATTGGCATGGTGGGCGATTTGGGCATCATCCGCTCCGAAGCCAAGTTGCAGGAACTGGAAAAGAAATTGGCGCAGCAGCCGGAAAACCCGGATGGATGGGTGGTGCTGGCGCGTTCCTATGCCGAGCTGCAACGATTTCAGGATGCGGTGCGCGCCTATGCGCAATTGGTCAAACTGGTTCCCGGCGAAGCGCAGATATGGGCGAGTTATGCCGATGTTTATGCGATGAGCAACAACCAGTCGCTGCTGGGCGAGCCGACCATATTCCTCGATAAGGCACTGGAGCTCGATGGCAACAACACCATGGCGCTGGCATTGGCCGGTTCTGCTGCGATGGAGCGGGGCGACTATCCTGCGGCCATCACGCACTGGACAAAACTGGCCGACTTGATGCCGCCGGATAATCCGGAAGTGAAAATGATCCGCGACGGCATCCAGCAGGCGCGCAATTTTCTTGCATTGCAGAAAGGCGGCAAGGAAAGGCTGGCGAAATTGCCATCGGATAAAGCACCCAAAGAAGCTGTGGGTAATCCGGCATCAACGATCACCGGCAGGGTTTCGTTGAGCCCCGCATTGGCCGGCAAAGCCGCGCCGTCCGATACTGTATTTATTTTCGTGCGGGATGCTGGAGGCTCAAAAACGCTCATCGCCGCGTTGCGCAAGGAGGTAAAAGACTTGCCGCTGCAATTCACGTTCGACGACAGCATGGTGATGCAGCCGAAAGTGAAATTATCCGGCTTCGGCAAAGTCGAGGTTATGGCGCGCGTAGCTGTATCCGGCAGCCCGATTGGTCAGCCTGGCGACCTGCAAGGAACGACGGGCGTCATCAAGCCGGGCGCCAAGGGTGTGAATATCGCGATTGATACGATCATAAAATAGCCGCTACCGTATTTCAAAAAGTGGCAGGGGCGCGATTAACCAGCCACTTAACCGCTGAAACACAATCACTGCAATTTTTCGCTGTTTGGCATTGCGTGCAAACACGACAATGTCGTGTCTTTCAGGTATGCCCCTACTACAGCACTGATGATAGACAGACCTACCTCTTCTCACCCAACAGTTTTTTCTCCTGCCACCCAAGATAAACAACCGGGATGATTGCTTGGCGGGGTCTTGCATTAACCCAGATTGTCCATTAGGCCATAAAACGCCTGTTTTGAATGGGTTTCTAATGGAATCCATTAGAGATTTTCCTTATTTTTCAATGAGGTGTTGTTCTAATGAACAATCTGGGATTAACACATCCATCAGCCTTTTGTTTAGCACAATCCAGAAGTGACAGGGCATCACAGGCCATTCCTTGCGCACATAACATATTCAGATTGACATAAAATTCCTTACATGAAAGAATAAATAAGGATTAACGAAAAATTCCAAGAGGCGATAATGCTTGCGACAGTGACTGACAAAGGGCAGGTAACCGTCCCGAAGAATATCCGCGACCAGCTCCACATTGCGACCGGCAGCAAGCTCGATTTCGAGGTGGAGGAGGACGGCAGCCTGCGGGTGCGCGTACTGGTGCGCGGTTCCGACAACCTGTTCGGCTTGGTGCATCGTCCAGGAATCAAGCCACTCAGCATCAAGAAAATGGATGAAGGCATCATCGCGGCGGCGAAAACGCGCAACCGGCGTTCGCGCAAATGATCGCGCTTGACACCAACGTCCTGGTGCGGCTGGTCACCCGCGACAACGAGGCGCAGGCCCAGCGCGCCAAGGCGGTGTTCGACGCGCACGGGGAGGAGCACGGCGGGTTGTTCGTGTCCGACATCGCCCTGGCGGAATTGTGCTGGACGCTGTCGCGCGGCTACGAACTGGAACGTGCCGACATCGCGCGCACCGTGCGCGCCCTGCTCGACAACAGCAGCATCGCCTTCGAATCGCCGCTCGCCGTGCGCAACGCGCTGAACAGCTTTGAAACAACAACTGCGGATTTCCCGGATTGCCTGATCGTTGCCAAAGCCAGCCACGCCGGTTGCAGCCACACGATCACCTTCGACCAGCGCATGAAATCGTTGCCCGGCGTTCAGCTTCTTTAACGTGACATGTGACGATAAAATGCACCGCAGGTTCGGCAGCATTTTTGCAAGTGAATTACAAGTGAATTGCTTTGACAAACCGGCAGGCATTTCCGATAATGCGCGCCGTTTTTGGTGTTTGCACCAAGACGGGTCGTTAGCTCAGTTGGTAGAGCAGTGGACTCTTAATCCATTGGTCGAAGGTTCGAATCCTTCACGGCCCACCAGTAAATACAAGGCTTGCAGCGATGCAGGCTTTTTTTATTTGGTGGGTGTAGCCAAATCGTAACCATTTATGGTTGAGGCGGATGCTTGGAAAGTGGAGTGCCACCGGGTTTCGGTATTGGGCAGTTCAAAAACATGAAAAATATTCTCAAGGATACCGAAAATGAATTGGTGATCGCTATCCGTTCGCCGTTGGTTGCGTGGGTGGGCGGCTTGGGTATTTTCTTCCTGCTTTATCTGGCGTATCTGTTAATCACTCAGGGGCGTTCCGAAGATGAGCGGATCATCGGGCTTGCAGGGGCATCCGCTACCTGCGCGCTGTTCTTTTTTGCAGGCTATGAGAAGTCCGATTTTTCCTTCGATCTGCAAACGCGCATATTGGCATGGTCGAGGCGGCGGGGATTTTTCAGGCGCAACGGAACTGTTCCATTTGCCGCCATCGAGCGTGTTGTCCTCCAATCGTGCATGGGCAACGACAGGTACTATCCAAGCCATCGTGTCGCGCTGATCACGTCGAATGGCGAATTGCCGCTAACGGCTTTTTATGAACACGACGACATGAATGAAGTGATCGCGGAACGAATCAGGTCTTTTCTCGCCATGCCGCCAGGCAGCCTTCTGGAAGACAGCGTTGAGTCGTTTGTTGAAAGCGGACGGAATGTCGATGCCATCCGTCTGCTTCGGGAGAAGAGTGGCATTTCGTTGGCCGAGGCTCATAACACGGTTGCCAGGATTAAAGATGGTAAGGGCTCGGACAAGCCGCCTCGCAACGGCGAATAGACGCCCCGCGACCCTGAAATGAGAGCGACAGTGAGTATTTTTTGGATTTGCCGGGAAATGTTCAGGGCGTTCTAAATCCAAACCCCGTTGCGATACTGCGTCGCCCGAAAAATTCTAACGCTTGCATATCAAGCATATGGGGCGCGCTAAAATTTCTTTCTCGTCTTTACTTTTCCTATTGAGCTTGCGCCCGCTTGCCGTTATGCTCGGCATCCGATGCCTGTCTCCATAGAGCACAAGTTGAATGATATTATTACCTTCCACCAAACTGGACCGCGCGCAATGCAGTTGCCGGATCGCGCAACAGAAGAGGCTCACGCATGTATTTAGAGCATTTCGGGCTTAACGAACCGCCGTTCAGAATTACGCCCGTGACGGTGTTTTTCTTTTCCGGCGCCAATCGCGGCGAGATTCTTGACGCGCTGATCTACTCGTTGAGCGAAGGGGAAGGCATTATCAAGGTCAGCGGCGAGGTCGGCAGCGGCAAGACCATGCTGTGCCGCATGTTGCTTGAGCGGCTGCCCGAATACTTCGAAACGATCTATCTCGCCAACCCCAGCCTGTCGCGCAAGGAGATGCTGTATGCGATAGCCGATGCGCTCGGACTGAAAATCGACGGCGAACGCGTCGGCGTCATCATGCATGGCATCCAGAGCAAGCTCGAGGAGAAAGCCCGCGAAGGCAAGCGGGTTGTCGTGCTGGTGGATGAGGCGCACGCCATGCCGCTGGACACGCTGGAAGAATTGCGCCTGCTCTATAACCTGCAATCAGGCAATGCAAAACTGTTGCAAATCATCCTGTTTGGACAGCAGGAGCTGAATGCCAAGCTGGATCAACCGAACATGCGCCAGCTCAAGGATCGCATTGTCCATCACTTCGATATGCAGCCGCTGTCGCGCAATATTCTTGAAAACTACCTGATGTTCAGGATGCGCGCCGCCGGTTATCGCGGCCCGAGCGTTTTCTCGCCGGGCGCTATCAAGCTCATTGCCGATGCGTCCAACGGATTGTTGCGCCGCGCCAATATTCTCGCCGACAAATCGTTGCTGGCAGCCTTTGTGGAGGATACGCACAACATCGAAGCGCGCCATGTGGAGGCGGCGATGCGCGATTGCGAAATCAAGCCTTCCCGCACTGTGTTTGGGAAAAAGCTGGTAATAGGCGGTTCGGTTGTTGCGGTGCTTTTATCAGGCTTGGCGGCATGGTGGATGCTGGATAGGCCGCAGGCAGTAGGCAAGGGGCAGAAGGCGGAGGACAAATATGCCGTTAGCGCGCTTCCTGATAATGTTCCCCGGAATTTGCCGGGTACGGGTGGGCCGGGAGCATCGGCAGGAGTTAATGACAGAGCCGAATTGGCGGCGGGTAACGCGCCTGTTGCGGCTCCATCTGCGCCGATAGCCGCACAGCCTGTGCCGACAGTTGTCTCGCCCGCGCCGACAGCTACACCGACCGCACCGGCAGTGGCTCCGTCTGCGTCGATGGCAAGCGTCAGCCCGACGATCAATAAATCAAGCCTGTTTGAACAACGGCTGGCAGCGGGCAAGCAGTTGATCGAGCAGACCGCTTCGACAAGCTCGGGACAGGCAAAAGCTGTTGCCAGTATCCAGCTGTTCTATAACAATGAAATCCAGAAAGGGCGCATCGAAGGTTTTCTCAGGCGCGCAGAGGGATTGGGTAAACTTTCCGAGATTTATCTGCTGCCCGCCAAGTTTGACGGCAAGGACGGCCTGCGCATAGTTTACGGCGCGTACCCGTCGGTTGATGCGGCACGCAACGCGGTCAAGGAATTACCAAAACGCTATCAGGAAGCTTTTGCTACATCCATTTATACATTCTAAGCCGGGCGAGCAGGAGCCGGAAATGGGAAGTTGTCTTCCAACTGTGTTCAAGTAGGCGTAGCGTGCGCTATGCGCACGACCCAACCGGGCAAGGCGGGCGCCCGCACGAATAACCTTTGTATTTTTTCACGCTATTCCGTTTGTCAGCCCATCGCCTTTCCGGCATAATTCGTCCTGCCGTTCAAACCAATGGGAGAGCGTGCCAGACAGTGGCACCGCCGAAGGCGCAACACCCGCAACCGCTCAGGCTCAAGGACTATTGGTGCAGGCAAATCTGGAGAGTGTCAGAATCAGTTATTAGTCGCCAGACGTTAGTAGCTAGTTGAAGCAAGACCCGCGAAGCGGACATCACCAACTAACGACTAGGGACTAGCTACTAACGACTAATGGCTGACCACCGAAGGGGCACGCAGCGCAAGTTGCAATCTCTCAGGTATCAAGGACAGATGGGGCGCAGCGCGATTTCGCGCTGCGCCTTTTTTATTTCAGAAAGCAGATATGACCTTAAAGCGGACGCCATTGAATGCAACGCATCGCGCGATGGGCGCAAAGATGGTCGATTTCGGCGGCTGGGACATGCCGGTGAACTACGGTTCGCAAATCGACGAGCATCATAAGGTGCGCAACGATTGCGGCATGTTCGACGTGTCGCACATGCGCGTGGTGGACATCAAGGGCAGCGGCGTGCGCGGCTTCCTGCGCCACCTGCTGGCGAACGATGTGGGCAAGCTCGCGCTGCCCGGCAAGGCGCTGTATTCCTGCATGTTGCTGGAGAACGGCGGCGTGATCGACGACCTGATCGTGTATTTCATGAACGAAGAATGGTTCCGCATCGTGGTCAACGCGGGCACTGCCGACAAGGACATCGCGTGGATGAAGAAACAGGCTGCAGAATTCACAAGGCATCTCCCGGTGGGAGATGCGGCGGTTGCCCTTTCTCCCGCAAGCGGGGGAAAGTTGGATAGGGGGGCTCCGCAACTGGAAATCAAAGACCATCCCGAGTTCGCGATGATCGCGGTACAAGGCCCGAATGCGCGCGCCAAGGTATGGCAGGTGCTGCATGACACCAAGGCCAGAACGGAAGCGCTGCAAGTATTCCAGGCCACCGATTGCGGCGGGTATTTCATCGCGCGCACCGGCTATACCGGCGAAGACGGTTTTGAAATCATGTTGCCCGCCGCCCAGGCGGAATCATTGTGGCACGCGCTCGCCAAGGCGGGCGTAAAACCCATCGGCCTGGGTGCGCGCGACACGTTGCGCCTCGAAGCGGGCATGAACCTGTACGGACAGGACATGAACGAAAGTGTGAACCCGCTGGAATCCGGCCTGGCGTGGACGGTGGATTTGAACAGCGAGCGCGATTTTACCGGCAAGGCCGCTCTCTTGGCGAACCCGCCGAAGCGCAAGCTGGTCGGGCTGGTGCTGCTGGATCGCGGCGTGCTGCGCGGCCATCAGGAAGTCCATTGCGCGCACGGTACGGGCGAAATCACCAGCGGCAGCTTCTCGCCAACACTGGAGAAATCCATCGCCCTGGCACGCGTGCCGACAGGCGTGCAAACTGGCGAGACGGTGCAAGTGGCGATCCGCGATAAAATGCTGGCGGCGAAGGTGGTGAAGTACCCGTTTGCGCGCCATGGCAAAGGCTTGGTGAGCTTGTAGCTCGTAGCGGGTTGCTTGTAGCTTTTTTGGTCGCGCGCGAAGCGCGCACCGTTTGGCTACCAGCTACAGGCCACGAGCTACCAGCTTAAATCGAATTACTATAAGGAGATTCAAATGAGCAACCCGAGCAACCTGAAATACACCGCTTCCCACGAATGGATCAGGAGTGAAGCCGACGGCACCATCAGCATCGGTATCACCCAGCATGCGCAGGAAGCATTGGGCGACATGGTGTTTGTCGAAACACCGGCAGTGGGGCGCAAGCTCAAGGCCAAGGAAGAATGCGCGGTTGTGGAGTCGGTCAAGGCCGCCGCAGACGTATATGCGCCAGTTGCCGGTGAAGTGGTCGCGGTAAACAGCGAGCTGGACAACGCGCCGGAAGCCATCAACGCCGACCCTTACGCCGCATGGATGTTCAGGATGAAACCGGACAATGCGGCGGATGTCGCGGCGCTGCTGGATGCGGCGGCGTATCAGGCCGTCGTGGATAGCGAAGCACATTAGAGCTGGTAGCTCGTAGCTTTTAAATGTCGCGCGCAAAGCGCGCATCTTGTTTAGCTACCAGCTACAGCCTACGAGCTACAAGCTGTTTCCAGGAGTTTTAAATGCCTTTCATCCCACACACCGAGCAAGACATCCGGTCGATGCTGTCCAGCATCGGCGCAAAAAATATCGACGCGCTGTTCGACGAAATTCCCGCCGCGCTGCGCGGCGGCATCACTCAAGTGTCCGACGGACTTAACGAGATGCAGGTGTCGCGCCTGATGCGCGAGCGCGCCGCGCAAGATGTCCAGCCGCTCAACTTCATCGGCGCGGGCGCCTACGAGCACCACATCCCCGCCGCAGTCTGGGAGATCGCCACGCGCGGCGAGTACTACACCGCCTACACGCCGTATCAGGCCGAGGCCAGCCAGGGCACGCTGCAAACGCTGTACGAATACCAGACCATGATCGCGTCGCTGACCGGCATGGATGCGTCCAACGCCAGCCTGTACGACGGCGCGTCCGGGTTGGCCGAGGCGATCCTGATGGCGGTGCGCGCGCACAAGACTTCGCGCCGCGTGCTGTTGCCCGCCACCGTCAGCCCGCTGTACCGCAGCGTAGCGCGCAGCATCGTCAAGTTGCAAAACATCGAACTGGTGGAAATCCCGTTCGACATCGCGACTGGCACCACCGACCTCAATGCGTTGCAGCAACATGCGGGCAGCGACATCGCCGCACTGGTTATCCCGCAACCGAATTTCTTCGGCGCGCTGGAAGATGTCGATGCGCTGACCTCATGGGCGCATGCGCAGGGCGCGCTGGCCATCGGGCTGGTGAATCCGCTGACGCTGGCTTTGCTGAAGGCTCCTGGGCAGTGGGGTGGCCCCTCTCCTCAATCCTCTCCCGAGAAAACCCCCTCTCCCCAACCCTCTCCCGCAAGCGGGCGAGGGGGCGAACGTGAAGTGGGACAAGCAGGGATTTTGTCGCAAGACAAAAACTCGCAAAATCAATTTTCGATTCCCGGGGCAGACATCGCGGTCGGCGACGGCCAGCCGCTCGGCGCGCCGCTGTCCAGCGGCGGGCCATATTTCGGTTTCATGTGCTGCAAGCAGGCGCTGGTGCGCCAGATGCCGGGGCGCATCATCGGTCGCACTGTCGACCTCGACGGCAATCCGGGCTTCACGCTGACGCTGCAGGCGCGCGAACAGCACATCCGCCGCGCCAAGGCGACTTCCAATATTTGCAGTAACCAGGGCCTGATGGTGGCGGCTGCGACTATCCACATGGCGCTGCTCGGCGCGGACGGGCTGCGCCGCGCCGCTGCGGCATCGCATGCCAACACGCAAGCGCTGGCGGAGCTGGCCAGCGGCATACACGGTGTGAAGCGCTTGTTCAGCGCGCCGTATTTTCACGAGGTGGTGCTGCAATTGCCAATATCCTCAGCGGCGGCGTTAACCGGCATGTCAGAACAAGGCATATCGGGCGGCTTCGATCTGCAACCACACTACCCGCAACTGGGCAATGCGATTCTGGTGTGTGCCACCGAAACCAAAACAGGCGAGGATTTGCAACGCCATGCGGCTGCATTACGCCTCGCACTTCATTATGGGAACCTCTAGAGGTTCCACTATGCTATTTCCCGACCTGATCCGCCTCACCACTTCCAGCTTCATCGCCTACCGGCTGCGCAGCTTCCTCACCGGTCTGGGCATCGCCGTCGGCATTGCGGCGGTGATCCTGCTGACCTCCATCGGCGAAGGGCTGCACCAGTTCGTGCTGTCCGAATTCAGCCAGTTCGGCACCAACCTGATCGGCATTCAGCCGGGCAAGAAGCAGACGCACGGTGCGAGCATCGGCATGCTCGGCTCGGTACGGCCACTGTCCATCGAGGATGCACAGGCGGTGCGCAGGCTTCCATTTATCCAGTACGTCAATCCCAGCGTGACGGGCAATGCCGAGGTGCGCGCCAGCGGCAAGACGCGCCGCACCATGGTGTATGGAGCCGGGCACGAGTTCACCGACGCCTTTACGATCAGGGTGCAGACCGGCAGTTTTCTGCCCGATGATGACCCGTCGCAGGCGCGCGCTTTCGTCGTGCTCGGCTCCAAGGTACGCCAGGAATTGTTCGCCGGGCTGAACCCGCTGGGCGGCTATCTGCGCGTCGGCGGGCAACGCTACCGGGTGATCGGCGTGATGGAACCCAAGGGGCAGATACTCGGTTTCGACCTCGACGATACCGTGTTCATCCCGGCCGCGCGCGCGCTGGAGATGTTCAACCGTCCGGGGCTGATGGAGATACAGGTGAACTACCAGCCGAATGCCGATCTGGACAGCGTGATGCGCAGCATCACCGCATTGCTCAAGGAGCGGCACGGCAGCGAGGACTTCACGCTGGTTCCGCAGGAAAAGGCTCTTGAAGTGCTCGGCTCGGTGCTGGATGTGATCACCTTCGCGGTCGGCGCGCTGGGCGGTATTTCCCTGCTGGTGGGCGGCGTCGGCATCCTGACCATCATGACCATGGCCGTCACCGAGCGCACTGCCGAAATCGGCCTGCTGCGCGCCCTCGGCGCGCGAGAACGGCAGGTGCTCATGCTGTTTCTAGGCGAGGCGATACTGTTGTCGGCGCTGGGCGGTTTGGCCGGACTGGCACTCGGGGTAGGTATCGCGCAGGGGGCGCATCTGCTATTCCCCGCGCTGCCGGTGCATACGCCGTGGCTGTTTGCTGCGCTCGCCGAACTCAGCGCAGTCACCATCGGGCTTGCGGCGGGCGTGACACCGGCGATGCGTGCGGCAAGGCTCGATCCGGTAGAGGCGTTGCGGGCGGAGTAATTCCATTTCCATTTTTATTTACATACCACTTGAAATTATGACCGTTGGTCATTTATCAATGACCGGGAGTCATAAATGGCCAGACCGCCCGCCAGCGCGGAAGCGCGCGAACAACGCATCAATCAATTACTGGACGCCGCAGTCTCGCTGTGGCTGCAACATCCCGAACGTATTCCCAGCGTGGCCGAGGTGGCGGATGAGGCCGGGCTGGCGAAGGGCACGGTCTACCTTTACTTCAAGAGCAAGGAAGATTTGCTGCTGGCCGTACACGAGCGGCATGCGCAAACCTTTTTCACCGCGCTGATCGCGTGCGCTTCAAAACGCAAGCGGATGAATTTCGACGACATGATGAGGTTGACGCACGAGCATATCGTCGGCGTTCCCGCTTTTCTGCCGCGCGCCACGCTGGTCGCGGGGCTGATGCACAAGGGCGTCAGCCCGGAAACGGCACAGGCATTCGAGCAACGCATGGCCGGTCGGCTCGGGACTGCGGGCGAATTGCTGCGCGCGCATTTCCCGCTGCCGGACGGCATCAGCGGAGTCCGCCTGCTGATGCGTTCCTACGCCTTGATCTTGGGACTATGGCAACTGGTCGGCAACTGCCGACCCGAATGCGCCGATGATGAAGTTTCCGCCATGATGCGCCCCGATTATCTGACCGAACTGGATGCCGCTCTGCGTGCCTTGTGGAAGGGCACATTCAACAAGGAGTCCTCTCATGCGTAAAGTTGCTTAGTCACTGTATCAAATGGAACAAGAGGATTTTATGCTGATCCATATCGGACGACATGATAAAAAATGTAAAAAGACACAAGTGGCAGTGTATGGAGTGCTTGTCATATCAAAGGCATGTTGGGAGGAGGAACGATGAACAAACTAATAGCGGTACTTGTGATGTTGGCCCTGGCTTCAAGCGTTTATGCTGGCAACAACGACACACCGGAGGCTCTGGCAGAGCTGTTCATTGCTGCGGTCAATGCAAAGAGCAAAGAGAAGCAGAAAGCGACTATGGAGCCGCCCACAATTAACATGAACAGTTGGCGGCAATTGAATAGTTCCATTCGCCGCGAAACTTGGCCTTTGTAAGGTTAACCATTTTCAGCTCCTCATCGCTTACGTGAATGCCTTTTTCGTAAAGGTTGCCGTCTAATTCTGCGTTGATCGTTAGCCCGGTTCTGGTAGTCGTGCTCCCGATGAGGTTGACTATGGTTTCGTGACTGGTCAAAGGCCTGCCCCGCCAGTTCATGCTGATGTAGCTGAACATACGATGTTCAATCTTGTTCCATTTACTCGTGCCCGGAGGAAAGTGACAGACCGAGATACGAAGGCCAGCCTCATTTGAAAGCCTTTG
>JACREB010000048.1 GCA_016218475.1 Nitrosomonadales bacterium
AAATGCTCATTTACTACATGTAAACTCCGCTTTTTGCGAGTTGGGCGGCAACGGCAAGCCGCCCATCCCTGCTTGACCCACTTCGCCCGATTTTGCCTTGCACTGCATCCCTTGATCGCTTTGTGACACAGTAAGATTATAGGGCATCTCTAAATCGCGGATTCGCGAGCATCCGCGACATGGCAAAACGAAATATCAGCCAGATTCCTTAGTTGATCCCAGATTGTTCATTAGAACAACACCTCATTGAAAAATAAGGAAAATCTCTAATGGATTCCATTAGAAACCCATTCAAAACAGGCGTTTTATGGCCTAATGGACAATCTGGGTTGATAACATAACCTTGAGCCTTGCCAGTTTATCCATGCCCTCGTCTTTACTGACGGTCTGCGCGGCTTCCTTGTGCTCTCCCGCGTAAACCAGTTCCCCTTCCGGCATTTCATCGATGAAGCGGCTCGGTTCGCAGGCCATCCAGTCCTTGCCGCGCTTGCGGCGGTTGCAATAGCTGATTTGCAGGCTGCGCTCGGCGCGCGTGATGCCGACATACATCAGGCGGCGCTCTTCCTCGATCTGTTTTTCGTCGCTGTCGCGGAACGGCAGAATTTCTTCCTCCGCGCCGATGATGAACACATGCGGAAATTCCAGACCCTTGGCGGCGTGCAGCGTGGACAGCGAGACCGCATCCGGCTCCTGGTCTTTGCTTTCCAGCATGTTGATCAGCGCGATGGTCTGCACCATGTCAATCAGAGATTTCTCGTCGGCTTCGGCCTTGCGCTTGAGCCAGCCGGTAAATTCCTGCACGTTCTCCCATTTGTCTTGCGCCTGATGCGGTTCGTGCGAATCGTACAGCCATGTCTCGTAGTTGATGGCGCGCAGCAATTCATCGAGCAATTCACCGCACGGATACTTATCGGCACGCTCCTGGATACGGTTGATGAAGTTGCAAAAAGTCATCAGGTCTTCATGCTGGCGCGGGGGTAATTGCCGCTCCATCTCTATTTCAAAGGCCGCCTCAAACAGGCTGATGTGGCGCGCGCCGGCATGGCTGCCAAGCTTCTCCAGCGTGGTGTTGCCGACGCCCCGCTTCGGCGTGGTGATGGCGCGGATGAAGGCCGGATCATCGTCCGGGTTGGCGATCAGGCGCAAATATGAAGTGATGTCCTTGATCTCGGCGCGCTCGAAAAACGACATGCCGCCGCTGACGGTATAAGGCACGCGCTGCGTGCGCAGTTGTTCTTCGAACGCGCGCGACAGGTGGTTGCTGCGGTACAGGATCGCGTAATCTGAATATCTGGTGCGATGTTCGAACCTGTGCGCCATCAGCTTCATCACCACGCTTTCCGCCTCATGCTCGTCATCTCGCGCGGCATAGATACGTATTTGATCGCCGATGCCGTGATCGCTCCACAGGCGCTTCTCGAACACCCTGGTGTTGTGGTTGATCAGGTGGTTCGCCACCTTGAGGATGCGCTGCGAGGAACGGTAATTCTGCTCCAGCTTGATGACGCGCAGGTTGGGATAATCGTTGCGCAGGTTGTGCAGGTTCTCGATGCTCGCGCCGCGCCACGCATAGATCGCCTGATCGTCGTCGCCCACTGCGGTGAACGAACGGCTACCCGCCAGCAGTTTGGTCAACCGGTACTGGCAATCGTTGGTGTCCTGATATTCGTCGATCAGCAGGTGGTGCAGCCTGTTTTGCCAGCGAAGCAAGGCTTCGGGATGCTCTTTGAACAGCGTCACCGGCAGGTGGATAAGGTCGTCGAAATCCACCGCCTGATAGGCGCGCAGCGTTTCCTGATAACGGGCATAGATGCGCGCATGGACTTTTATTTCCTCGTTTTCGGCATACTGCGCAGCCTGTTCCGGCGCAACAAAAGCGGATTTCCAGTTTGAGATTTGCGTCTGGACATCGCGGATTTCCTGCTTGTCGCCGGAATTGGTCAGTTCGCCGAGTATCTTCCATGTATCGCCGCTATCGAAGATCGAGAACTGCGGCTTATAACCCAGCAGTTTCGCTTCGGTGCGCAGGATGTTCATGCCGAGCGAGTGGAAGGTGCTCACCACGAGACCCCTGGCGTCCTTGCCATGCAACAGCGAGCCGACGCGTTCCCGCATCTCGTTGGCCGCCTTGTTGGTGAAGGTGATCGCGGCGATGTTGCGCGGCGCATAGCCGCACTGCTCCACCAGATGTGCAATCTTCAGGGTGATCACGCGCGTCTTGCCGCTGCCCGCACCGGCCAGCACCAGCAAAGGGCCGTCAAGATAAGTTATCGCTTCACGCTGCGCTGCATTGGGCTTGTTCGACATTTGCCTAGGGGGTTTGGAGCTGCCTGATAAGCAGGTGTTTTTGGAAAGGGCGCATGATACCAAAGCCCTAACCGTAGGGTGGGGTGGGCTGTGCCCACCATGTCGGGCATAGCCCGACATTTGGCTCCGGATCATCCGGCTTAGGTGATAAGAAACTAAATTCGATGCTTGAACAATTGCTGCCTTCGGCAAATCATGCCCGTGTGCTTCCATTCTTATTAGGATGCGCGCCAGACCAGAGCGACATAAAAGGCTTGGGCGGCAAAACAGTATTTGCGCTCGCCGGCGCACCCGTGTTTACCGGTATATCTGTGCCTGCGGATAATTGCGCCGTGTTGCTCTTGTTGTCTTTCTCATACCACTTGACACAATTACCGCCGCTTTTTGCCGCTTCCCGCAATACCTCGCCAGCGCGGGCAAACAGGTCGGCTAACGTATCGCCCTGCTTCGCCATATACACGCCTACAGATACGGTGACAGAAGGTAGCGCATCGCCACTGGGCAACACAATCATGGATCCACTGATGGCCGTCTTCAGTCTTTCTGCCGCTATACAGCCGTCAGCCAGCGCGGTGTTGGGCATAAAGACAGCGAACTGCTCGCCGATGTGGCGTCCCGCCTGGTCGTCCGGGCGCAAACAGGAAAGCATGGTATGCGCGGTATCCCGTAGCGCCTGCTCGCTGCCGAGTTGGCCATACTTGCCGCTGAATTCGTTGAACCCATCTATCTCCAATAACATGATGCAGCTTGGTTTATTGTTTGAAAAGTCGCGATTCAAATGGCGGCTGAATTTTTCCTCCACCCATTGACGGTTATAAAGCCCGGTCAGCTCATCGACAACTGACGCGCCCGAGAATCCGTGGTGGTGCTCAAGGCTTTCTGTCATTACCCGGTTGCCGGGGCGGATGCGCGCACTTAATACGTTCAGCATGTTATGTGCGGCCTGATGCGAGATATCGATCAGCTCCCATAATGCGTCGTGTTCAAAAGCGAGCAGATCGCAGTCTGTGGCGGCAACAACGTATGTTTGATCCTGGGCGTCACCCAGAATGGACATTTCTCCCGCACACTCCCCTTTACCGAGCATGGCAACAGGCTCGGCGTCCGATTTTGTCAGCAGGATATTCAGGCGTCCGGAAAGAATGATGTAAATCGCATGGCTAACTTCACCTGGAACCAGCAGAGTTTCGCCCGCATTCAAGGTGCGCAGGTTGGACTCGTTTATATTACAGGAAAACAATTTGCTGGGCACCCCATGGAATAATGGGGCCGATTCCAGCGCTTCCAGAATTTCGGGAGAGAGATTCACGTCATTGCCTCCTTACAGTTAATCCGCCCGGGTTATGTGCGACAGGTTTTCCGGCGCGTTCCGGGTGCGAAACAATGTCATTATAGCTCGAATGAAGGCGCATCAAACTTAGAGCCTATTTACCCAATAGGCTTGAGATGCGCACATTTGCCACATCCAGGCGCTTCAGTAAAATATTCAGGAACGCATCGTCAAATTGAAAGCGGCATTCCACCGATGCTTTTGCCAGCGCATCCAGATTGATCTCGATCAGGGTTGCATCGGTTTCCGCCCATATTGCGGTTGTGCGCAAAAAATTGCTGTCCGGGAAACGCTTCATTTCGCCAAAACAGTCCCCCTCGTTCAACCTGTCCAACTCGCGATCCTGCCTCGTCACCTTCAACTCGCCGCCGGTCAGAATAAAAAGCGCGCGGCACTGGTCATTTTCACGCAGGATGCATTCGCCTTTTTTCACCTCGCGCCAATCGCTGATGCGTAACACCTCCCATAGTTCGATGTCTCCGATATTCTTGAAGAAATGGAGCGAGCGCATGGTGTCAAATTTTTCCGTATCGGAAATATTTTCCTGCACCTCCGCGTTGCTGTTGAAGAAATGCACCAGGGCACGGGTAAACTCCCCCCATGTCTGGTAACGCTGCGACAAATCCTTCCGCATTGCACACCGCACGATGGCATCCAGCTCTTCGGGAATATCCGGGCGAAAAGATCTGGGCAAAGGCGGGTCGCCGTGCATGATCTGGTAGAGCAAACTGTAACTGTTGTCCGCATGAAACGGCATTCTGCCGGTCAGCAATATATACAACGTCACCCCCAGCGAATAAATGTCTGTCTGGTGGTTCAATGGCTGATCCTGAATTTGCTCGGGCGACATGTAGGCGGGGGAACCGACACCTGCCACCTGGGTCATCTGCTGGGACACATGCGGGTTCTCGATCAGAGCCGATCCAAAATCCGCGATTTTGATGTCCCCTTCTTTCTGCATCAGAATATTTGCAGGCTTTATATCGCGGTGTATCACTCCCTGCCGCTGCGCATATTCCAGCGCGTTGCCGCATTTGTAAATAATTTCCGCAACCGTACCGAACGGCAAAAGCCGATCCACCTTGGTATATTTTTCAAGGGTCTCTCCCTCGACATATTCCATCACCATGTAATTTTGTTCGCCATCCAGCACCGCATCGATTATTTTCACAATATGCGGGTGCGACAATTTTCCCGCCAAAGAAGCCTCGGTAAGCAGAAGCTTGCGATATGCATTGACATTAGCCGCATTGCGCATGGCAATCGAATTGAACAACTTGAGAGCAACCTGCTGGTTGTTGAATTGATCCAGCGCAAGGTACACCGTACTGGTCGCGCCGCTTCCCAACTTCCTGACAATTTCATATTTGCCGACGCGTTTCATGCACAGCCCCCGGTTTTGTGGCAGTCCTCTGTTTTCATTATGGATGCTGCAATAAATACTGGCAAGATTCTGCTTATCGCATATTGGCGAGCTTTGAATTTTTAGAGGCGCCATTCTGCGGGGGAAGTGCTGAGCAGATCACGCACGGGCTTGAAACTCTTGCGGTGCATTTCGGACACGCCATGTTCGCGTAACGCGGCAAGGTGCGCGGCGGTGGGATAGCCTTTGTGGTCGGCGAACCCATAGTGCGGATATTGTTCGTGCAATTCCAGCATCAGCGCATCTCGTGCGGTTTTCGCCAAAATCGAAGCGGCTGAAATTGACGCAACCTTGCTGTCGCCCTTCACAATTGCGAGGCTTGGAATGCCCGTCTGCGGACAATACAGGCCATCCACCAGCACCCGCTGCGGCCGTATCTTCAAAGCCAGCACGGCGCGATGCATCGCCAGCAATGTGGCTTGCAGGATATTGAGCCGGTCGATTTCATCCACTTCGGCCCAGGCCACCGCCCATGCCAGCGCACGTTCACGAATGATCGCGGCAAGCCGGTCGCGTTGGCGTTCGGAGAGTTTTTTGGAATCGGCCAACCCATCGATGGGATTGGCCGCGTCAAGAATCACCGCCGCCGCGCTCACCGGCCCGGCCAGAGGGCCGCGCCCCGCTTCATCCACTCCGCAGATCAGGATGACATCGTTCATGCAGGCAAGTAAGGAAGAATGGCCTCCGCCGCTTTCTGTGCCGTGTTCTGGCGCAGGGTCCGGTGCAATTCGTAGAATGTCTCTTCGAGCTGCGCCACGGCATCCTTATCGTTGGCCAGGTTGAGCAACGCCTGCGCAAGATTTTCCGGCGTGGCGTCTTCCTGGATCAGTTCTGGCACGACGAAGCGTTCGCACAGGATATTGGGCAAGCCGAAGTAAGGCTGATAACGCTTGCGTTTGATCATCCACCAGGAAAACGCCGGCATTTTATAGGTGATGACCATTGGCCGCTTGAGCAGGGCGCATTCCAGCGTGGCCGTGCCGGAGGCCACCAGTACAATATCGGCGGCGATCATCGCATCCTGCGCATGGCCGAACAGCAGCGTCATCGGCAGTTGCCGCGCATCGCAATCATAGAGCGTCTGATCAAAAATACCGCGCGTCTCGCGGCTGACCAGCGGAACGAGAAAACGCGCATCGGGTATTTGTTGCAGGATCAACCTTGCAGTCTCGATATAGGTGCGTGCAAGATACTTCACTTCGCTCTGGCGGCTGCCGGGCAGGAAGGCAAACACCTTCGCCTGCAGCGGGATGCGCATCGTCTCGCGCATCTCGGTGCGTTTGGGGCGATCCGGCAATATGTCTGCAAGCGGATGGCCGACATAGTTCACCGGTATGCCGGCCCGCTGATACAGATCAGGTTCATGCGGAAACAGCGCGAGCATGCGCGATACCGCGCGCTTGATTTTGTTGATGCGCTCGCCGCGCCATGCCCAGATAGCCGGGCTGATGTAATGGATAGTGGGAATTCCGCGCCGTTTGAGTTGCAGCTCCAGATCGAGATTGAAATCCGGCGCGTCCACCGCGATGAACAAGTCCGGGCGATTGGCCAGAAAATGTTTCTTCAACTTGTAGCGAATGCCGACGATCTCGCGATAGTGGCGCAACACTTCAATATAGCCGCGCACCGCCAGTTTTTCCATCGGGAACAGCACGTCCATCCCGGCCGCCTGCATCTTCGGGCCGCCGATGCCGGCGAATTCGATATCGGGGCGCGCTTTCTTCAGAGCCGCCATCAAATGGCTGCCGAGCAGATCGCCGGAGGCTTCGCCCGCGACGATGCCGATTATGATTTTCTTTTGCACCATTGAAACAGCCTATCGACCCGGAAAAAAACAGTTTAACCACGAAGAGCACGAAATGCACGAAGGAAACCAGCGAATCAAGCAACTTGGCGGGCTGCTCCTGATGGGCGTAGCGCAAAAGATATGACCACTTGTTTTTCTTCGTGGCCTCTGTGTTCCTCGTGGTCGATTGCAGTTTTCAGAATTAGCGAATGATGCCGCGTTCCGAACTGGCAAGGAAATCCACCAGCAACTGCAATTCGGCATGCTCCGCCAGTTGAACCTGTATCGCGGCTTTGGCTTCGTCCATGCTCAAACCGGACTTGTACAACGTCTTGTAAGCACGTTTGACCGCCATGATCCCCTTGCTGGAAAAGCCGCGCCGCTTCATCCCTTCGGCATTGATACCATGCGGTGCGGAAGGGTTGCCGGAAGCCAGCACGTAAGGCGGCACGTCCTGCAACAGGATCGTGCCCATGCCGGTGATGATGTGCGCGCCGATTTTGACAAACTGGTGCACCACGGTAAATCCGCCGAGGATCGCGTAATCGCCTACCTCCACGTGCCCCGCCAATTGGGCATTGTTGGCAAAAATGGTGTGGTTGCCGACCTGGCAGTCGTGCGCCAGGTGTACGTAGGCCATGATCCAGTTGTGGTTGCCGACACGCGTCACACCGGCATCCTGCACGGTGCCGAGATTGAAAGTGCAGAACTCGCGAATGGTGTTGTGGTCGCCGATTTCCAGGCGCGTCGGTTCGCCGGCATATTTCTTGTCCTGCGGGATTTCGCCCAGCGAACAGAACTGGAAAATGCGGTTATGCTGGCCGATGCGCGTGCGCCCGCTGATTGCCACATGCGGGCCGATCACCGTGCCGGCGCCTATCTCGACATGCTCGCCTATAATGGAAAATGCGCCCACTTCGACATCATCGGCAAGCCTCGCATCCGGGTGAACTATGGCGGTCTGATGAATCATGGGTATCTTTTGAAATATAAAATTACAGCACCGATTTTACGGTACACATCAATTCGGCTTCGGCGGCCAATTCTCCATCGACCTCGGCTCTGGCGCTGAACTTGAACACACCGCGCATGCTGCGCGTCAATGCGACCTTGATGATCATCTGATCGCCCGGCGTGACCGGACGTTTGAAGCGTGCGCCGTCGATGCCGACGAAGTAATACACCGAGTTATCGTCCGGTTTGCTGTCCATGGATTTGAATGAAAGCAGTGCGGCAACCTGCGCCATCGCCTCGATGATCAGGACGCCCGGCATCACCGGGTGATGCGGATAATGCCCTGGAAAAAACGGCTCGTTGATGGTGACGTTTTTCAACGCTACGATATCCTTGCCGGGTTCGATCGACAAAACACGATCCACCAGCAAAAATGGGTAGCGGTGCGGCAGGTGTTCGAGGATAGCGTGGATATCCATTTGCGTATTCATCTGTCTTTCCCTTTTAACAATGCCATTTCTTTTTCCAGTGACTTGATACGTTTCACCAGATCGTCGAGATGCCTCAAATGCACCGCATTTTTGCGCCAGTCTTCAATTTTGGCTATCGGGAAAATGGCAATATAGGAGCCCGCCTCACGGATCGATTTTCCGACCAGCGTGTGGGCGGCGATTTCGACGTGATCCGCCAATTCCAGATGCCCCAGTATCCGCGCACCGCCGCCGATAAGGCAATAGCGTCCGATCACGGCGCTGCCGGCAATGCCTGCGCACCCGGCGATGGCTGTGTGCGCGCCGATACGCACGTTGTGGGCAACCTGTATCTGGTTGTCCAGCTTCACGCCATCTTCGATTACCGTATCATCCAGCGCACCCCGATCGATGGTTGTGTTCGCGCCGATCTCGACATTGTTGCCGATCACCACCCGGCCGATTTGCGGAATCTTGATCCAGCCTCCCTCGTCCATCGCAATGCCGAAGCCGTCCGAGCCGATCACCGCGCCGGAATGCATAATCAGGTTATCGCCTATGACACAGTCGTGGTAAATCACCGCACGCGGATACAGCCTTGCGTGGCTGCCGATAACCGTATTCGCGCCGATGCAACAACTTTCCCCGATTATTGAATGAGCGCCTATCACCGCACCTTCTCCTATCACCGCCATCGCGGCAACACTGGCCGTCGGTTCGATCTTCGCGCCCGCGCCGATGACCGCGCTTGGATGTACACCAGGCTTGGCTTCCGGCAAGGGGTTGAGCAGGGCAGAAACTCTGGCAAAATAGGCGTAGGGGTTATCCGAGACGATGCGCGGCAAATCGGTCGCCTCCGCATCAGCCTCGCCGAGAATGATCGCTCCGGCTTTGGTTGTAGCCAGTTGCGCGCGATATTTGCTGTTGGTCAGAAAACTGATGTGGTTCGATTGCGCTTTTTCCAGTGTTGCGATCTGGGAGATGCGCACATCGGCATTTCCCAACACGCGCCCACCAAGCTGCAACACGATGTCAGCCAACCGATAGGGGATATTCATCCTGCGTACGGCTTATTTGCCATCCTTGCCGCTGTCGGTTTTCTCGCTGGCGAGGTACTTAATCACCTTGTCGGTGATCTCTATTCTGGGGTTGCGATATACCACTTCCTGCAGGATCAAATCATACTTTTCTGATTCGGCAATCGCCTGGATCGCCTTGTTGGTTTGTTCCAGCACAATCGCCAATTCTTCATTTTTGCGCAAATTCAAATCTTCCCGGAACTCGCGCTGCATGCGCTGCAAATTCACGTTCAAGCCGATTAATTCACGCTCTTTGTTGCGATGGTCGGCATCCGATAACGTACTGCCGTCTTTTTCCAGCAAGGCTTGCAACTCTTTCACCTGCTTCACCAGCTTCTTGATTTCCTGATCGCGTCCGGAAAACTCCTTTTCAATTTTTTTCTCCGCCCTTACAGCGGGCGCGGATTCGCGCAACACGCGCTCGGTGTCCACCACGCCCACCTTGATATCTGCGGCCTGCACCGCCCCTGCTCCTAACAGCATAGCCAACATACCTGCTTTGATCGTTGTCTTCATCTCCGGCACCTTATTCCGTTTTATTTCAGAGGCAGCTTGTGGCCAGTTTCATCAAAACATGTTGCCCATAGTAAACTGAAACCTCTGCACCTTATCCAAATGCCGCTCGTTGATCGGCACGCCGTAACTGAGCGTGACCGGCCCCATCGGAGACACCCAGGTAGCTGTCACGCCAGTGGAATAGCGCATTCCGGTGGCGCCTTGCATTTCACCGGAATCAAAAACCGTGCCCGCATCGACAAATCCGCTCAATCGCACCGATTTATCCTTGATTCCCGGAACCGGCATCATCAGCTCCGCGTTACCCACCACGCGCTTTCTGCCCCCCAATGCTTGATTGTTGATATCGCGCGGACCCAGCGAATTGTTCTCATACCCGCGCACCGAGCCGATGCCGCCGGCATAAAAATTCTTGAAAAACGGCAGCGGCTTGTTGCTATAGCCGCCCGCAATACCGGCTTCGCCGTTCAACAAGAGGGTGAGATTGCTGCTCACCGGGTAGTATCGCTGATGCTCGTAGTTCAGCTTGTAATAGCGCATATCGAACGCTGGCATGGCAATTTCCGCATAGGCGCGCTGCACTGTGCCGTCCGTAGTGTAAATCGCGCTATCGCGGCTATCCCTGTTCCAGCCGACTGTCCCCACCAAATTCCTGGTGTGCAGGCCAAAGGTGTTGACGTAGTTCATCAAACGCCCTGCAGGGCTTATCAGGAACCCCAATTGAGTGTCCTCGTATGACAAGCCATAGCTAATCGACTGATCCTCGCCTACCGGCACGCCGAAATTAATGCCGCCGCCATAAGTCTGGGTTGAATATTGGTTGATCGCCGTGCTGGTCGTATCGCTGTTGCGCTTATAAACATTGAAGCCGCGGCTCACGCCCTCATCCGTGAAATACGGGTTGGTATAAGAAAAAGAATAAACCTGGTTGACCTTGCTGGTATTGATTTGCGTTTGAAAATAGTTTCCGCTGCCGAACAGGTTGGCCTGTTTGACAGAAGCTGTCAGCGTGATCCCTTCGCCCTGGGTATAACCCCCACCCACAGAAAGGGTGCCTGTGGATTTTTCCTTTACGGATACATTCACATCCATCTGATCCGCGGCGCCCTGCACCGGCGGCGTTTCCACGTTGACTTCCGAGAAAAAATCCAGCTTGTCCACACGCTGCTTGGATTTCTTGATTTTTTCCGCATCGAACCATGCCCCTTCTATCTGGCGGAATTCGCGGCGGATGACCTCGTCCCTTGTTTTGTCGTTACCCGCGATATTGATGCGGCGCACGTACACCCGCTGGCCGGGATCAACCATAAAATTAAAGGCTACCTGATGCTTTTCCTTATCCAGTTCGGGAATTGCATTCACGTTGGCAAACGCATAACCTTCCTCACCCAAACGTTGGCTGATTTTCTTGCTGGTTTCGGTCAACGCCTTGCGCGAGAAGGTGTCGCCCGCTTTTATCTGAATGAGTTTTTCAACCTCCTCCTTGGGTATCAAGGTGTTGCCTGCAACTCCGACCTTGGAAACAGTATATTTCGCGCCCTCGGTAATATTGATGGTGATGTAAATATCCTTCTTGTCCGGTGTGATGGATACCTGCGTCGAAACAATGTTGAACTCCAGATAGCCGTTATCCATATAGAACGAGCGCATGGTTTCCATGTCGGCAGACAGTTTTTGCTTGGAATATTGGTCGTCCTTGCTGAACCAGCTCATCCAGTCCGGTGTGCTGAGTTTCATCATACCCAGCAACTCATCTTCTTTGTAGGCATGATTGCCGACCAGGTTGATTTGCTTGATTTTTGAAACTTCGCCTTCAACCACATTAAACACCACGCCGACGCGGTTGCGCTCCAATTCTGTAACGGTGGTGGTCACGCTCACGCCATATTTACCGCGTGCCACATACTGGAGCTTCATTTCCTGGGTAGCCTTGTCCAGAACCCCTTTATCAAATATGCGCGCTTCGGCCAAACCCGCATATTTCATGTTTTCCTTAAGCTGGTCCTTTGGAAAATCCTTTACGCCGTTGACTTCGATACTGGCTATCGAAGGGCGCTCGCGCACCAGCACAATCAGCACACCCTGCTCTACTTCCAGGCTCACATCCTTGAAGAATCCGGTGGCATATAAAGCGCGAATTGCCGCCGCAGCCTGCTGATCATCCATCGTGTCGCCGACCTTGACAGGCAGGTAGCTGAATACCGTGCCGGCTTCGGTACGTTGAATGCCCTCGACACGAATATCCTTGACGACAAACGGCTCTATAGCCCAAGCGGGAGATAAGCAAAGCAGGTAAATCAGTCCAATCAGTTTTTTTAATTTCATATTTTAACCAGAGATTAAGCGATTAATATCGTTATACATGGCAAAGGCCATCAGCGTGCCGAGCAGCGCAATGCCGATCTTCTGCCCGACTTCCCAAACCTGCTCGGAAACCGGGCTACCTTTAATCAATTCGGCAGCATAATACAACAAATGCCCGCCATCCAATAAGGGAATTGGCAATAAATTCAACACCCCGAGGCTGACACTGATCAGCGCCAGAAAGCCTAAATAAGCCGCCACACCCATTTCGGCGGACTGTCCGGCATAGTCGGCGATAGTGATCGGGCCGCTTAAATTCTTCATGGAAATCTCGCCCATCACCATCTTGCCCAGCATTCTCAGGCTGATGATAGAGGTTTCCCACGTCTTGCGCAAAGATATGGTAAATGCCTCGAACGGGCCATAGCTCACCTCGGTGAGCATCGTCTGCCATGCCGCATTGTCCACTTGCGGGCCGGCTCCAATTTTGCCCACTATCTTGCGGGCGCCCGGCCAAGAGTTGTTCGGACCGGGTTCGGCAACGGCCTGCGGCACTACCGAAATACTAATGGTTTTCTCGCCACGCCGGATATCAAATTGCACAGTTTTCCCCGGATGCGTGCGCACTATTTCCACCACATCGAGCCAGCGCTGCATCGTTATGCCATTGGCGCGCAGGATGCGATCACCCTCTTGCAGTCCGGCATTTTGCGCCACGCCGTTATCGGCAACTTTGCCGATAACAGGCAGGACGATCGGTCGATAGGGATGCAGGCCGAGTTTATCGAGGAACTCGCCATCCAGATCTTTTGCTTCCAGACTGCTCATGTCGAGCAGATGGAAAAGATGTCCGCCCTGCGCACCGCGCGCCTCGATTTTGACCTCGCCTTGCCTGAGTGCCAGCTCCAGCAACGTCCAGCGCAGCTCCTGCCAGTTCGGAATCGTTTCGCCGTTGATGGTGAGAATGGTTTCGCCCGATTGCAGTTGCGCAATGGCCGCCGGTGAACCGGGCGGCACATCGCCCAGCACCGGTTTTAATCCCGGCACACCGTATAAGAACAATGCCCAGTACAACACAATGGCCAGCAGAAAATTCGCCAGTGGCCCGGCTACCACGATCGCCATGCGCCGCAATACCGGCTGGCGGTTAAATGCATATGGCAGGTCTTCCGGCGCGACTTCATCTTCGCGCTCGTCCACCATCTTGACGTAGCCACCCAGAGGGATCGCGGAAATCACCCACTCGGTGCTGTTGCCGACAAAGCGCTTGCGGTAAATTATCTTGCCGAAGCCTATCGAAAAGCGCAGCACTTTCACGCCGCACCTGCGCGCCATCCAATAGTGGCCGAGCTCGTGGAACACGACCAATAACGCAACCGCACCGATAAATGCGAATAAGGTAATCATGATTGCCTGATTTGCCGTTTTGCGGCACGGCGCGCCTCGCTATCCGCGCCCAGCACATCGTCCAGACTGCCGACCGCATTGACAGGCAACGTGTCCAGCACTGCCTCGATGATGCGCGGTATCGACAGGAAAGAAATTTGCTTGTCGAGGAAGGCCGCCACCGCCACTTCGTTCGCCGCATTCAATATTGCCGGAGCCGTGCCCGCCGCGCGCAAGGCTCGATATGCCAATGCCAGGCAGGGGAAGCGTTCGAGATCGGGGGCGGCAAAATTCATCGTCGCCACCTTGAACAGATCCAGCGGAGCTACTCCGGCATCAATACGCTCAGGATAAGCCAGACCGTAAGCGATCGGCGTGCGCATGTCGGGATTGCCGAGTTGCGCCAATATAGAACCGTCCACATATTCGACCAGCGAGTGAACCACGCTCTGCGGATGCACCACCACCTGAATGTCATCGGCGCCCGCGTTGAACAACCAATGCGCCTCGATAACCTCCAGCCCCTTGTTCATCATGCTCGCCGAGTCCACCGATATCTTGCGCCCCATCACCCAGTTGGGATGCGCGCAGGCTTGTTCTGGTGTGACATTTTGCAACTCGCCGAGCGGCGTATTGCGGAACGGCCCGCCGGATGCGGTAAGCAGGATGCGGCGCACGCCGTTGCCCGCCAGGTCGCCGTTGTAGCCGCGCGGCAGCGCCTGAAAAATCGCGTTGTGCTCGCTGTCGATGGGCAACAATACCGAGCCGCTGACGCGCACCGCATCCATGAACACGTTGCCCGCCATCACCAGTGTTTCCTTGTTTGCCAGCAGGATTTTCTTGCCGGCACGCGCCGCCGCCAGGGTTGGCCGCAGGCCTGCCGCGCCGACAATGGCGGCCATCACCGTATCGGCCTCGGGCAGGATAGAAACATGTTCCAATGCCACCGCACCGCTCAATACCTCGATAGCCAGACCCGCTTCAAGCACGCGCTCGCGTAGCTGCGTAGCGGCATCTTCATCCAGCATTACCGCATAGCGCGGCTTGAACTGCACGCATTGCCGGAACAGCAAGTCCGCCTGGCAGTTTGCCGTCAGCGCAACGACATTGAATTTACCGGGATGGCGCGCCACCACGTCCAGCGTGCTGGTGCCGATACTGCCGGTAGCGCCGAGAATAACCAGATTTTGCATATCGTTAGCCAAGTTTCTGTAGCAACAGCGCCAGCGCGGCAAGCGGCAAAGTCGAGGTCAATGCGTCGATGCGATCCAGCAATCCGCCGTGTCCCGGCAGCAATGCGCCGCTGTCCTTGACACCGGCTTGGCGCTTGACCGCCGACTCGAACAAATCACCGATCACCGCCAAACCCACCCACCACCATGAAGCCAACAGCAAAATCGGCAATGCTTCACGATATGTAAACTCGGGGCTGAAACCCAACACCAGAACCACATAAACCGATACGCCGAGCAACGCGCCCGCCACGCCTTCCCAAGTCTTGCCCGGGCTGATGCTGGGGGCGAGTTTGTGTTTGCCGAATTTGCGCCCGGCAAAATAAGCCGAAATGTCTGCAGCCCACACCAGGCACATCACGAACAACAGCATCCACGGACTGGCGGCGCGCAAATCCAGCATCGCCAAGCCGGTCGGGATCAGCACTACCCATCCGGTCAACACCATGAAAGCAGGGTGCCTGATCTTCCATGCAGCCATCAGCCAGATCGGTGCAACGATCAGCCACAGCAGGGCCGATGCGGCATAGACCGCTAAATGGATATGAAGATGCTGTGCTTCGGTTGCGCTGGCATCCGTCCACAACAGCCACAGCATCAACAACAAGGTCAGCCCCCGGTAGATATTAGCCTTCCCCCCGCTTAACCCGGACAGGTGCGACCACTCGACTGCTCCCTGCATGACCATCGCGACAATCAGCACTGCCCATGCGGCGGGCGGCAACGCAAACAATGCCGCCAACAGCAGCGCCAATAAAATGGCAGCGGTAATCACCCGCGATTTAAGCATCGATTTTCGCCTGCTGCTGTTCACCCAACAACTGCTTGTCCTTCAACTGTTCGCTGGTGCGGCCAAAGCGGCGTTCGCGCTTTTGATAAGAGGCGATTGCCGCCTCCAGTTCCTTTCGGCCAAACGCCGGCCACAAGACATCGGTGAAATACAATTCGGTATAGGCCAATTGCCACAACATGAAATTGCTGATGCGCTGCTCGCCGCCGGTGCGGATGAACAAGTCCGGTTCGGGCGTGTCGCTCATGGAAAGATACGGCGACAAATCCTCTTCCCCGAATCCTTGTGCCAGTTGAGGATGATCCTTGAGCATGGCCTGTACCGCATGCATCACGTCCCAGCGGCCACCGTAATTGGCGGCAATGGTCAACGTCAATGCGGTGTTGCTGGCGGTGAGTTGCTCGCCATCCCGCATGGTCTGCCGGAGTTTGCCATTAAAGCGGCTACGGTCGCCGATAATTTTCAGGCGAATGTTGTTTTTGTGCAGATTTGCGACTTCGTGTTCCAGCATTTTCAGGAACAGCGACATCAGGAAAGAAACCTCATCGGAAGGGCGACGCCAATTTTCGCTGCTGAAAGCGAACACGGTCAAATACTCTACCCCCAGCTCGCGGCAGGCGATCACCACTTCGCGCAACGCTTCCACCCCGCGCTGATGCCCGGCTACACGCGGCATGAAACGCTGTTTCGCCCAGCGACCGTTGCCGTCCATGATGACGGCAATATGGCGCGGAACGGCAGTGGCGTCGGGAATGAGGCAGGTGGAGCTTTGAAATAACGACATGATCAGGAGCCAGAGGACAGAGGGCAGAAGACAGATGACAGATGACAGAGGACAGAATTTTGTCTGATGAAACTACTAGCCATTCGACTAGGCTGCCAAACAACGCCAGCCAAGTCGCTGGTTATGCTGTGCAGGTTTTTTAATAAAAGCGTGGCGAAGCCACACAACACTCTGTCTTCTGTCATCTGTCTTCTGACTAAACCGCCATCAGGTCAGCTTCTTTAGCGGCCAGCGCCTTGTCGATTTCCGCGACAAAGCGATCGGTCAGCTTTTGCACTTCATCCTGCAAGCGCCGCTCCACATCCTCGGCAATCTCTTTATTCTTGAGCGCTTCCTTGAGCGAATGATTGGCATCGCGGCGAATATTGCGCACCGCCACCTTGGCGGTCTCTCCTTCGGACTTGATCACCTTGATCAAGTCGCGGCGGCGTTCTTCGGTCAGCATCGGCATCGGCACGCGGATCATGTCGCCGTTGGTCGCCGGATTCAGCCCTAGGTCGGAATCGCGAATCGCGCGCTCCACCGGGCCGACCATGTTTTTTTCCCAAGGCTGCACACCGATGGTGCGCGCATCGACCAGCGTGATGTTGGCAACCTGATTGATCAGTGTCGGATTGCCGTAGTAATCCACCGTCACATGATCCAGCAAGCCGGTATGCGCACGCCCGGTGCGCACCTTGCCCAAGTCGGCTTTCAGCGCATCCAGCGACTTTTGCATTTTTTGTTCGGTAGTTTTTTTGATGTCGGTAATCATGGTCAACCTCCGAATCAATCAATGCGCACCAATGTTCCCTCGGATTCACCCAATATCACGCGCTTCAACGCGCCCGGCTTGAATATACTGAACACGATGATCGGCAGCTTCTGGTCGCGGCACAGCGTCAGCGCCGTCGCATCCATCACCTTGAGATTTTTGCCGATTGCCTCGTCAAAACTCAGGCTCTGGTAGCGGGTCGCACCGGGGTCTATTTTTGGATCGGCGGTATAGACGCCATCCACTTTGGTGGCCTTGATCACCACCTCGGCGGACATTTCCACGCCGCGCAGTGCGGCGGCGGTATCGGTGGTAAAGAACGGGCTGCCGATACCGGCAGCAAAAATCACCACCTTGCCGTCCTCCAGATAACGCAGAGCCTTGTTGCGGATAAATGGTTCCGCAACCTGTTCCAGATTCAATGCCGACTGCACGCGGCAATCCAGCCCGGCGTGTTTCATCGCGTCCTGCAATGCCATCGAATTCATCACCGTGGCCAGCATACCCATGTAATCGGCGGTCGCCCGATCCATCCCCGCCGCAGCCGGAGCCACACCACGGAAAATATTGCCGCCGCCGATCACGATCGCCACCTGTACGCCCAAACCGACCACTTCCGCAATCTCGGCGACGATGCGCCCGATCACCTCGCGATTGATACCGTAGCTGTCATCGCCCATCAGGGCTTCGCCGCTGAGCTTGAGCAGGATGCGTTTGTAGGCGGGCGCTCTCATGGCGGTTAAACCTTCTCCGGGACGGTAGCCGCCGCTATGGTCGCAGCCACTTCAGCCGCGTAATCTTCGACCTTCTTCTCGATCCCTTCGCCCACCACGAACATCTGGAACGCGGTCACAGAGGCGCCCCTGCTCTTCAGCAACTGCTCGATGGTTTGCTTGCCGTCTTCCGCCTTGACGAACACCTGCCCCAGCAGCGTCACTTCCTTGAGGAATTTCTGCACCGTGCCTTCGGCAATTTTTTCCAGCATTGCGTCTGGTTTGCCGGCTTCGCGCGCCTTTTCGATGGCGATACGGCGTTCGGTGGCGATCTCTTCCTGATTCACGCCGGACGCGTCGATCGATTTCGGCTTGCTCGCCGCGATATGCATGGAAAGATCACGACCCAGCGTTTCGTCCCCGCCGATGTAATCCAGCAACACGCCGATCTTGCTGCCGTGAACATAGCTGGACAACTTGCCGGTAGTAGTCGCATAACGCTCGAAGCGGCGGATGCTGACGTTCTCGCCGAGTTTCATCACCAATGCCTTGCGGGTTTCTTCCACGCTGCCCGAACTTACACTACCCGAACCGTTGGCTAGCGCCAGATCAGACAACGCGGCAATGTCGGTCGGGTTGTTTTTCGCCACCGTTTCGGCGACGTTTTTGGCGAATGCCGCAAAGTCATCGTTCTTGGCCACAAAGTCGGTCTCGCAGTTCACTTCCGCCACTGCGCCGGTCTTGCCGTCCACAGAAATAAATGTGCTGACCACACCTTCGGCGGCTACGCGGGAAGATGCCTTGCTGGCCTTGGCGCCACTCTTGATGCGCATTTGCTCTTCGGCCATCTTGAAATCGCCGTTGGATTCGGCCAGCGCCTTTTTGCATTCCATCATGCCGAGGCCGGTTGCCTCGCGCAGTTCCTTCACCATGCTCGCAGTAATTTCTGCCATCTTCAAACCCCATAAAATACTTATAAAAAAAGGGCTTGCGCCCCTTAATATGCGCCTTTGTTATTCTAATTCGCAATAGAAACATAAATAATCGCTTTTGTAGGGTGGGCAAACGGTTTCATTGTTTGCCCACGCGGAAAAACGGTGGGCACGGTTTTTGTGCCCACCCTACAAAGCCCTGTTTTTAATGCGAACCAGAATTAAAGCCTAAGCGACTTGTTCTTCTGTTGTTGTTTCTTCTGCTGCCACTTGCTCGACCAACTCGTTCATGGCCTGCGCGCGGCCTTCCAGAACCGCATCGGCGATACCGCGGGCATACAGGCGGATCGCCTGCGTGGAATCGTCGTTGCCGGGGATGATGTAGTCGACGCCGAGCGGGGAATTGTTGGTGTCCACGATGCCGATCACCGGAATGCCCAGTTTTTGCGCTTCGACAATGGCGCCCTTCTGATAGCCCACGTCGATCACGAACAGCGCGGTCGGCAAGCCCGGCATATCCTTGATGCCGCCCAGGCTGCGATCCAGTTTTTCCAGTTCGCGCTTCATCATCAGCGCTTCTTTCTTGGAAATTTTTTCATTCGTGCCATCGAGGGTCATCTGCTCCAAATCACGCAGGCGCTTGATAGATTGCTGCACGGTCTTGTAGTTGGTCAGCATACCGCCCAGCCAGCGATGGTTCACGAACGGCGAACCCGCGCGGACGGCCTCCTCTTGCAGGATATCGCGCGCCTGGCGCTTGGTCGCCACAAACAAAATCGTGCCTTTTTTGGCGGACAGTTTGCGCACGAAAGCCTCGGCCTCGGCAAACAGCGTGACGGTTTTTTCCAGATTGATGATGTGAATCTTGTTGCGATGGCCGAAGATATACGGTGCCATCTTGGGATTCCAGAAACGGGTCTGGTGGCCAAAATGAACACCGGCCTCCAGCATTTGACGCATAGTTACAGCCATGAATACTCCAATCGTAAGGGTTAATTCCAATCCGCATTTGAAACGATAACTGCGTTGGCTTCGTCTTCAGCTCCTAGCAGCCTGTCGGACTTAAAGGAAATCGGCTGCAAATTCGCCTGGCCGGTGCATATTTCACCGCTTTTTTGGTCAATAGAGTGACTATTGACCTGCAAAACCGGCAAAATCTGCCCTCGCCCAGCCGAATTTTCGCTTCGATTCTTCAAGTCCGACAGGCTGCTAGCCGCACTATATGTGCTGTCTTCGTCGCTTCATCCTCGCCGCCTTGTTCTCGATTCAAATGCAAATTGGAATAAGAACTACCACTCGCCAGCCTGACTCTTATGAGCACCCCAACTTGCGCGAGCGGGAAATTTGCTTCGGACTATCCCGAAGCGGCGCGCATTCTAGCATTAAGCCGCGCTTCACTCAACCTCAATCCGCTCAATCCGCTCGTCGTTATTCGGAAGTGCCGTAGGATGCGGTGAGCTTGCGAACCGCATCAATCGCGAACGATGCGCTTCGTGCCTCAGCGCATCCTACTTGCGTCATTCCCCAGCCACCCTCCCGTCCATCCCGCCGCACCAATCCACCGGATATATCCCGCGCCGCACGCAATCGTGAAAGCTTGAATGCGGCCAATCGGCGACACGGCGCACCCAGCCATGTTTGACCGGGTTCCAGTGGATGTAATCCGCGTGGCGATTAAAATCCTCCTGGTCGCGAATCAGGTGCTCCCAGAAACGGCGTTGCCATATTCCCCTTTCACCGCGCTTTGTCCGGCTTTTGGAA
>JACREB010000050.1 GCA_016218475.1 Nitrosomonadales bacterium
AACCGGCAAGCGCGCCCGGCGCGAGAGCAACATCGACGCGCGCACCACGCGGCATCGCGGCTATGCCGTCAGCCAGGTGATCCGCAAGATGATCGAGACTTTGTTCGGCGACGCCAAGCAGCATGGCGCGACGATCCGTCAGACCAAGTTGCGAGGCCGGGCCAAGGTGGCCGACGTCTTCGCGCTGGCCATGCTGACCGTCAATCTGCGCCGCCTGCCCAAGCTGTTTGCCGCGCGGGCGGCACTCGCCGGTACAGGATAGACGGGGGAGGTGCGTCCGCTTTTGCAGTTTGCCATGCAATACCGGCAAAAAATGCAACGACGAAGGCGTATAAGCACCTGTTTCCTGACGTGTCGATGTGTTTTGCATGGAAATTTTATCGCGCATCACTGATGCCTCTTGAAATGGGGGATAATTTCAACAAACTGCTAATGGACAATCTGGGTTTATTCAAGCGTGATTCATGCTCAACGTCCCCCTCTCCAACCCCTCTCCTGCCTGCGGGAGGGGCTATTCAGCTCGCGCAGTGCGTGTGAACAGGAAGCATTACCAACACTTTTGATTGCCCCCTTTTTTCATACTGCCCTTTGGGGTGTCGCCGTATTACGGTAGAATGCCCTTCGTTTTTGTGGGAAAAGGAAATGGGAGTTAAATGATCAAGGGCTGTATTGTCGCAATTGTTACACCGATGCATGAAGATGGCAGCCTCGATTTGGCGGCGTTTCGCGCATTGATCGATTTCCATGTCGAGCAAGGCACGAACGGCATCGTGGTGGTCGGCACGACCGGCGAATCGCCGACGGTGGATGTTGAAGAGCATGAGATGCTGATCCAGATTGCCGTCGAGCATGCCGCCGGGCGCATTCCCGTCATCGCCGGAACCGGCGCAAATTCGACCAGAGAAGCTATCGATCTGGCGGCATTTTCGAAAAAGGCCGGTGCGGACGCTTCGCTGTCGGTTGTTCCCTATTACAACAAGCCGACCCAGGAAGGCTTGTACCGGCATTTCAAGGCCATTGCCGAAGCGGTGGATATGCCGCATATCCTGTACAACGTGCCGGGCCGCACCGTTGCCGATATGAGCAACGATACCGTGCTGCGCCTCGCGCAGATTCGCAACATCGTCGGCATCAAGGACGCGACCGGCAATATCGAGCGCGGCAGCGATCTGCTGTACCGCGCGCCCGAAGATTTTGCGGTATATAGCGGTGACGATGCCAGCACGCTGGCGTTGATGTTGCTCGGCGCGCAGGGCACGATTTCGGTGACGGCGAATGTCGCGCCCAGGCTGATGCGCGAGATGTGCGCGGCGGCATTGAACGGAGAAGTCGCCAAGGCGCGCGAAATCAATTTCCGCTTGCTCGGGCTGCATCGCAATTTATTTGTCGAAGCCAATCCGATCCCGGTAAAGTGGGCGGTGGCGCGTATGGGTAAAATAAAAAATGCCCTGCGTTTGCCGCTCACGCCTTTGTCGCAAGGGGCGCAAAATATTGTCGAGCAAGCCATGCGCCGGGCCGGTGTACTCACACAATAAGCAATGTTGTCAGAGAGAGAATTAATGAAATTTTTACATATTGGAATATTCGGCGTTGCGCTGGTTTTGCTGGCGGGATGCAAAGCGACCGGTTTGGGCAGCAAGCGTATCGATTACCGCACCGGTGCGGAGCAAGCGCCGACGCTGGAAGTGCCGCCCGACCTGACGGCGCCCGGCAGCGATGAACGCTATAAGGTGCCGCAGGGCGATGGAGAAACGGTCGCGACTTTTTCGGATTACAGCAAGGGCAGCAGGGCGCGCAATGCCAATGCGGTATTGCCGGAAGTGAAGGATGTGCGGTTGGAGCGTAATGGCGTGCAACGCTGGCTGGTAGTAAAGGGCAAGCCGGAAAGTGTATGGCCGGTGGTCAGGTCTTTCTGGCAGGAAAATGGGCTGGCCGTCAAGAGCGAAGACCAGGCGGCTGGTGTGATGGAAACCGACTGGGCGGAGAACCGCGCCAATATTCCGCAGGATGGCATTCGCGGGGTGATCGGGAAGGTGTTTGACAATATGTATTCATCGGGCGAGCGCGACCGGTTTCGTGTACGCCTCGAGCGCGGCAAGGACGGTGTGAGCACGGAGATTTATATTACACATTACGGTATGGAAGAGGTGCTGTCTGCCGACAAGATATCTACCAAATGGCAAGCGCGCGCCAACGATCCCGAAATAGAAGCGGCCATACTGCAACGCTTGATGGTGCGTTTCGGCGGCAGCGAAGTGCAACCCGTTGCTGGCGCGGTCGCTACCAGTGTGCCCAAGCAGACGGGAGCGGCCACATTGCAGGAGATTTTTGACGGCAGCAGCATTATTCTCATGAGTGATGCGTTTGACAAGTCCTGGCAAAAAATCGGCCTTGCCATAGAGCGTGCGGATTTGGCAGTGGAAGATAAGGATCGTGCCAATGGTATCTATTTCCTGCGCCCGGCTCAAACAGAAAAGGGCTTGCTGGATAAGATGCAGTTCTGGAAGGGCAGCAAAAATGACGGCACACGCTACCGCGTGAATATAAAAGACGGCATCACGTCATGTGAAGTGTCCGTCACCGATCAGGACGGCGCTAGCGATGCCACGGCCAAGCAGATAATCGAGGCGATTTTCAAGAATATTATCCGGTAATATTGTTAACCCCATTTTTTGCTGGGACAATTCACTAAGGGAGTGAGAAATTACAAAAGTACCATTTCAGGATGGATTGTAATATCCCACCAATGCAAAACAGTGGAGCGTTGCAGTCGCCGTTCAAGTTCTGTTTTTTCGTTGCCACAAACCTTTACACCTTTCTCGTATGG
>JACREB010000044.1 GCA_016218475.1 Nitrosomonadales bacterium
ATAGCCAAGCTGCCGATATAGGCGCTAATTCCATTCCTCCTTCATTTTACTGTGTCACAAAGCGCTGAAGGGCGCATTGCGGCGTTAAAACCTGGCTCAAAATGCTCATTTACTACATGTAAACTCCGCTTTTTGCGAGTTGGGCGGCAACGGCAAGCCGCCCATCCCTGCTTGACCCACTTCGCCCGATTTTGCCTTGCACTGCATCCCTTGATCGCTTTGTGACACAGTAAGAAGGATCGCGAGCGCTTTCATACAAATTACAGGAGGGCACTTCCATGATTAATCCTCTTTCACCCAATAGCCTGAATAATTCGCAAAATGCGCAGCTCACGACATTTCAGCGCTTGAGCACAGGGTCGCGCATCAATTCGGCGAAGGATGACGCTGCGGGGCTGGCTATCGCCGCCAGCATGGCGTCGCAGTTGAGCGGTAACAACCAGGCCATGAGAAACGTCAACGACAGCCTGTCTCTTACCGATACGGCAGGCGGCGCTTTGAGCCAGATTTCCGATACCCTGCAGCGTATGCGCGAACTCACCGTTCAGGCGGCCAATGGAACAAACAGCGCGAGTGATTTACAAGCGATTCAGGGGGAAATCAACCAGCTTGCGCAAGGTCTCGACCAGATAGCCGGTAATGCACAATTTAACGGGCAAAAGCTCTTCGACGGTACTTTCAGCGGGCAAGTTCAGACGGGTGCAAACCCGGGAGATACCAGGACAATAAGTTTGGGTAATGCTTCCGGTCAGGGTTTGGGGGTTGCCGGGCTTGATGTCACCAACCAGGCGAGTGCGTCCAGCGCGCTCAATTCGCTGGATAGCGCCATAGACAGCGTAGGCACGCAACAATCGGCTATCGGCGCAACCCAGGCAGCGCTGAATTCCACATTGGCCAACTTGAGCAATACCTATGAAAATATTGCTGCCGCCAAGAGCCGCATCAGCGACACCGACTACGCCAGGGAATCATCCAATCTGGCGCAAAACAATGTGCGAACCCAGGCATCGCTAAAAGCCCTGTCGGTCTACAACTCAATGCAGAAAAACGTATTGGATTTGATTAAACCTTAACCCTGTTTCGGGAATTACTTGCCGAAACCGGATAGCCGCTCCGCCGCGCGCACCGTGTTTGCGACCAGCATGGTGATGGTCATCGGGCCGACGCCGCCGGGTACCGGGGTGATATAACCCGCCACTTCCTTCGCGCTGGCAAAATCCACATCCCCGACCAGCTTGCCTTCCGCGTTGCGGTTGATGCCGACATCGATCACGGTCGCGCCGGGCTTGACCATGTCGCCGGTGATGAAGTTGGCCTTGCCCACCGCCGAGACCAGGATATCGGCATCGCGTGTGTGTTTGGCCAGATCCTGCGTCCTGGAAGTGCAGATGGTGACGGTGGCGTGTTTGTGCAACAGCATCAGCGCCATCGGTTTGCCGACGATGTTGCTGCGCCCGACTACGACGGCGTGCTTGCCCTCAATCGAGATGCCGGTCTTTTCCAGCAGCACCATCACCCCGTAAGGCGTACAGGACGGGAAAGGCGTTTCGCCCGTCACCAGCGCGCCGACATTTTTTTCGTGGAAGCCGTCCACATCTTTGTCCGGGTTGATCGCCTCGATGACCTTGTGCGAGGCCAGATGCTCGGGTAACGGCAACTGCACGAGAATGCCGTGGATTTTTGGGTCGTTGTTCAAAGCTTCGACTTCGCCCAGCAGCGTGGCTTCGGAAATGTCGCCGGCCAGTTCGATGTGTTTTGAATACAGCCCCAACTCCGCACAGGCCTTCACCTTGCTGGCGACATACACCCTGGAAGCAGGGTCATTGCCGACAATGATGACCGCCATGCCCGGTGTGATGCCACGCGCTTTCAGTGCATCGGCGCGCACCTTCCATTCGGCGCGCACCTGTTGGGCGATTGTCTTGCCGTCGATAATATGTGCTGCCATGCTTTACTCCGATATATTTTATGAGGATTGCGAACTTTTATAATTATAGGCGATGCGGAGCGATACCGCAGGCCAGTATTCGGTTTACAATGCGCCCACGCTGTTACTCGGGAGATGATGCTATGGCTGCACAAGGCAAGTTAATCGGCAAGATGGTGATCGGTCAATCCGGCGGCCCCACCGCAGTTATCAACCAGTCGCTGGTCGGCGCGATACTGGCGGCGCGCATGCAGCCCAACATCACCGGCATCCTCGGTGCGCGCCACGGCATCGCCGGGATCATGAAAGAGGATTTCATCGATCTCACCACGCAGAGCGTCGAACAGCTTGAACTGGTCGCCACGACCCCGGCGGCTGCGCTGGGTTCGGTGCGATTGAAGCCCGGCAAGGCCGAATGCGAAAAAGTGTTCGAGGTGTTCAGGAAAAACGACGTGCGTTATTTCTTCTACATCGGCGGCAACGATTCCGCCGAGACCGCGCATATCATCGCCGAGATGGCGAAAGAAGCTGATTACGATTTCTGCACCGTGCATATTCCCAAGACCATCGACAACGATTTGAAGGTCACCGACCACTGCCCCGGTTTTGCCTCGGCGGCGCGTTTTGTTGCGCTGGCCTTCATGGGGGACGACCGCGACAACCGCGCATTGTCGGGCATCAAGGTCAACGTCGTGATGGGGCGCAGCGCCGGATTTCTGACTGCGGCATCCGCCCTGGCGCGTCAGGCGGAAGGCGACGGCCCGCACCTGATCTACCTGCCGGAACGCGTGTTCGATGTCGAAAAATTCAAGCAGGACGTGCGCGATGCCGTGGCGAAATATGGCCGTTGCGTGATCGCCGCATCCGAGGGGATTTCCGACAAGGACGGCAACCCGATCTCGACCAGCGGCGAGCGCGACTCGCACGGCAACATCCAGCTTTCCGGCAGCGGCGCGCTGGGCGACACGTTGGCCGCTTTGGTCAAAGAGGCATTTCCCGGACAGAAGGTACGCGTGCGCGCCGACACTTTCGGTTATCTGCAACGCTCCTTCCCCACCATCATTTCTCCTGTGGATGCCAAAGAAGCGCGAGCGGTCGGCGGCTTCGCGGTGAACCATGCAGCCGATACCGGGCTGCCAGGCTCGGTGGCGATCCGCCGCCTGAGCAGCAAACCCTATTCCAGCGAATGCTTCATCACGCCGCTATCGACCGTGGCGAAAGTGGCCACCGAGATGAAAGACGAATATATCAACGCGGCAGGCAACGATGTGACGCAGGCGTGGACCGATTATGTCGCGCCGCTGGTGGGCGAGTTGCCGAAGATGGGGCGGCTGTAGGCATAGCGGCATAAATCTACTGCCGCTATGTCTGGCGGTCATTTGAACAACGATACAAATCAACATAAGGAAAATAATATGTCTAACTTGCTGGAACAACTGAAGTCTATGACCACCATTGTTGCGGATACGGGCGACATCGAAGCGATTCGTCATCATCAGCCGCAGGACGCGACGACCAATCCCTCGTTGTTGCTCAAGGCCGCGATGCTGCCGGAATATGTGCCGCTCATTGCCGATGCCATCGCATGGGCCAAGCCGCAAAGCGGCGACCGCGAGCAGCAGGTGCGCGATGCCATGGACAAGCTGGCGGTGAGTGTCGGGGTGGAGGTGCTCAAGTCAATTCCCGGGCGGATTTCAACGGAAGTGGACGCGCGGCTTTCCTTCGATACCGAGGCCACACTGCGCAAGGCGCGCAAACTGATCGGGCTCTACAACGAGGCAGGCGTGGACAACAGCCACGTGCTGATCAAGATCGCTTCCACCTGGGAAGGCATCCGCGCCGCAGAAATTCTCGAACGCGAAGGCATCAACTGCAACCTGACGTTGATGTTCGGCTTTGCCCAGGCGCGCGCCTGCGCCGAGGCGGGTGCGACGCTGATTTCCCCGTTCGTCGGCCGCATTCTCGATTGGCACAAGGCCAAAACCGGACGTGATTTTCCGGCGGAAGAAGATCCCGGTGTGCTGTCGGTGCGCCGGATTTATGCGTATTACAAGGCGCACGGCCATAAAACCATCGTCATGGGTGCGTCGTTCCGCAACATGGGCGAAATAGTGGCGCTGGCCGGGTGCGACCGGCTGACCATTGCCCCGGCTTTGCTGAAAGAACTGGAAGCGACACAAGGCCAACTGGTGCGCCGGCTAACCGATCCGGGTGCAACCAAATCGCGCCCTGCGCGGATGACCGAGGCCGAATACCGCTGGGAAATGAACGAAGATGCCATGGCCACCGAGAAACTCGCCGAAGGCATCCGTGGTTTTACCGTGGATCAAATCAAGCTGGAAAAGGTGCTGGCAGAGAAGTTGTAGGTTGCGATGCAGCGAGGGCAGAGCCTACTCAATAGACACTTGGCACGAACATTTCCTTGGGTACAGGGTTTCGCAAATAGTCCGGGTTATGAACGCGATCTGGCAAAGCAACTTCTTCATGCTTTATCTCGCCGTATGGAACCTGGCCCAAAAGGTGATGAATGCAGTTGAGGCGGGCTTTTTTCTTGTCCACCGCCTCGACGATCCACCAAGGGGCTTCGGGTATGTGGGTCAGTTCCAGCATCGTCTCTTTGGCCTTGGTATATTGTTCCCACAGACGGCGGGACTCCATATCCATGGGACTCAGTTTCCACTGTTTGAGAGGGTCGTGAATACGCATCAAAAAACGTAAATGCTGTTCGTCATCGGTGATGGAAAACCAGTACTTGATCAGGATGATGCCGGAGCGGATGAGCATTTTTTCGAATTCCGGCACGGTGCGAAAAAATTCCTCGTGCTCGTCTTCGTTGCAAAACCCCATCACTTTTTCAACACCGGCCCGGTTGTACCAACTGCGATCGAAAAGAACGATCTCGCCTCCCGCCGGCAGATGAGACACATAACGCTGGAAATACCACTGGCTGCGTTCCCGCTCGCTTGGCGCCGGTAATGCAGCCACCCGGCAAACACGGGGGTTCAGACGCTGGGTGATACGTTTGATGACTCCTCCTTTGCCCGCTGCGTCACGACCCTCAAAAAGAACGACTACCTTGAGCTTTTTATGCACCACCCAGTCCTGAAGCTTGACAAGTTCACCCTGAAGACGAAACAGTTCTTTGAAATAGAAACTTCTGTCCAGATCCTGTTGGTTTCCGGATTTTGTGGCCTCGTCAACCAGTTCGTTCATCCGGTCATCGTCGATTTCCATTTCCAGTTCTTCGTCGAAGCTGTCCAGCATTTCGGCGCGAATCCGACCATCATAATCCGAATGTTCATTAGCCTTGTCTATATTTTTTGAGGTTTTGGCGGATTTTTTTGGCGGCTTGACTGAACTCATCGAAAATCCTTTCTTTCAGGTATTTGATCACACTCGCGGGAAAGATAATCCGGATATAGTGGAAAGGTCAAGAATTGAATTACCTTGAAAGTGCCACCTATACTACACTTTACCAGCAACAGCTATCGGATGATCCAAGTAAATTTACCGGAACGCAAAATTCCAACGGACACTTTCGGCATGGCTATTACAATGGCCGAAGCTCTGTTCGGCGTCATGAGCCGAGTTGAATGGCAGAAAATTTACCGCGCTGCCCACGCGGCATGCGGTACCCTGTGTGGGCTATTAACTGGATAGCGGCGCAGCCAGTCTGGTGTGTAGCGGCGACACTGCCTTCCGCGAAGATTTCTGGCAGGCGCCGCGCCCCCCGGCTATATGACCGCCAATTTGCTGGCGCATGGGCTGCGCTTGCTGCAACACCCGGTGGAATTGTTCATCGTGCATATGGAAGCGGGACTTGAAGATGATATCTTGCACGAAATATTGAATGCCATACCAGAGTTCAAGCCGTCGCTGTTGCAGCGTGGACAAGTGTTTGAGTTCTAGAAAAATGTTGAAAAACTACTGAAGCCTGTTTAATTTGTGATGAAAAAATCTATTAACCGCTGTGACATCTTTTGCAACGTCATCGACAATTACGGCGATATCGGTGTGTGCTGGCGATTGGCGCGGCAACTGGCAAACGAGCACGGCCTCGTAGTCAGGCTATGGGTGGACGATCCGGGTAGTTTGGCAAAACTGTGCCATGAGGCGGATGTTGCGCGGGATATCCAGCATTGCCGGGGTGTGGAAGTGCGGCGATGGTATGAATTCGGCAATCCGCCCACCCTTCGATACCTCGGGTCGAACGGGGATGAGGAGGCGATTCAGCCTGCCGAACTGGTAATAGAAGCATTTTCCTGCAAGTTGCCGCAAGGCTATCTCGATGCGATGGTCGCGCAGCGGCAATCTGTCTGGATTAATCTCGAATATCTGAGCGCCGAAGATTGGGTGCATGGCTGTCACGGCCTGCCTTCGCCGCACCCCAGCCTGCCACTGACAAAATACTTTTTCTTTCCCGGTTTTACCAAACAGACCGGCGGGCTGTTGCTGGAGCGCGACCTGTTCGCGCGGCGCGATGCGTTTCAGGCCGATGCCGCCGCGCAGCAGGCATTCTGGCAATCTTTCGGTATGGAAATGCCGGGTGCGGAGACGCTGAAAGTCTCGCTGTTCGGCTATGAGAACGACGCGCTGGCGGGGTTATTCGATGCCTGCGCAGAGGGCAGCCAGCCGGTGCTGTGCCTCGTGCCGGAAGGGCGCATCCTGCCGCAGGTTCGGAAGTACTTCGGCGATGTTGCACCGTATGCGGGCAGCAGCTATGTGTGCGGCAACCTGCGGGTGCATGTGCTGCCGTTCGTCGAGCAGGAACGCTACGATGAGCTTTTATGGGCGTGCGACATCAATTTTGTGCGCGGTGAGGATTCATGCGTGCGGGCGCAGTGGGCGGCCAAGCCCTTTGTCTGGCATATCTATCCGCAACGCGATGGTGTCCACATGCAAAAGCTGCGCGCCTTCGTGGCGCGGTATTGCGCCGGGTTGCCGCCGGAAGCGGCTCAGGCGCTGCATGGGTTGTGGGAAGCGTGGAACGGCGAAGTATCGTCTATTCCAGTCGAAAAAGCATGGAACGATTTTCATGCACACCGGTCTATGCTGCGGCAATGCGCCCAAGGGTGGGCGCGGGAATTGGCAGAAAACAATCTGGCGTTGAATTTACTGGATTTTTCCCGAAAAATCGGTAGAATGCGCGCCTTCGAAATTGAGGGGCAGTAAACATGAAAACAGCACAGGAACTTCGCTCAGGCAACGTGATCATGGTCGGCGCAGACCCGATGGTCATTCTCAAGGCCGAATACAGCCGCTCCGGGCGCAACGGGTCGGTGGTCAAGATGAAGATGAAAAATCTGCTGACTGATTCCGCAAAAGAGACCGTGTATAGCGCCGACGACAAGTTCGACCAGATCATCCTGGATCGCAAGGAATGCACCTATTCCTATTTTGCCGACCCGATGTACGTGTTTATGGACGGCGAATACAACCAGTATGAGATCGAAGCGGAATGCATGGGCGACGCGATCAACTATGTCGAGGACAGCATGCCGTGCGAAGTGGTGTTCTACAACGAAAAGGCGATCTCGGTCGAGTTGCCCAACACCATCGTGCGCGAAGTCACCTACACCGAACCTGCCGTGCGCGGAGATACTTCCGGCAAGGTGATGAAGCCCGCCAAGATCAACACCGGCTTCGAATTGCCCGTTGCCGCTTTTATCGAAATCGGCGACAAGATCGAAATCGATACACGCACCAACGAATTCAAGAAACGCGCCTGATAGCGGTAACAAGTTAGATGGAAAGGCCAACCTTCGGGTTGGCTTTTTTTCTGGATTGCGAATAGACCTATTGAGGTTTCCGTAAATCATTACATCCGTTCACCCTGAGGTATCGAAGGGTAAGGCGGCGCACGGCTTTGGGCTCCGATATCTCAGCCCGAACGGAGTGTTTGTCATGAATTACGGAAAGATCAATAAGCAGGAGGAGATAGAACTAAATGCAGGTTGGGTTATTCTTACTGTGTCACATAGCGCTGAAGGGCGCATTGCGGCGTTAAAATCGGGCTCAAAATGCTCATTTACGCTATGTAAACTCCGCTTTTTCACCCGATTTTGCCTTGCACTGCATCCCTTGATCGCTATGTGACACA
>JACREB010000051.1 GCA_016218475.1 Nitrosomonadales bacterium
CTTACTGTGTCACAAAGCGATCAAGGGATGCAGTGCAAGGCAAAATCGGGCGAAGTGGGTCAAGCAGGGATGGGCGGCTTGCCGTTGCCGCCCAACTCGCAAAAAGCGGAGTTTACATGGAGTAAATGAGCATTTTGAGCCAGGTTTTAACGCCGCAATGCGCCCTTCAGCGCTTTGTGACACAGTAAGAGTAATTCAATGACCATTATGTTGCGCCGGAGTTAGAGCCTATTTCGGTGATCTCGGCCAAATCCCAGCGCGGTTTGACATTGAAGCGATAATCCTTGCCGCCCCGTTGCTGTTTGAGGCGCAAGGCTCCGGCGAAGGCGATCATCGCGCCGTTGTCGGTGCAGAACTGCAGGTCGGGATAAAATACTTTGCCGCCCCGCTTGCCGATGCTTTCAGTCAAGCGTGCCCGCAACAGTCGGTTTGCGCCCACTCCGCCTGCGACCACCAGTTGATCCAGGCCGGTCTGCGCCAAGGCTGTGCGCGCTTTGTTTGCCAGCACGTCAACGATGGCTTCCTGCACGGCGCAGGCGATGTCGGCGCGTGTCTGTTCATCCCGTGTTTTCTGGCCGTCGATGCCGCTTTGCCTCACCAGCGTCAGCACCGCCGTTTTTAATCCGCTGAAACTGAATTCCAGATCGTCGCTGTGCAGCATCGGGCGCGGCAACTTGTATAAACCGGAACGGCCGTGTGCGGCGAGCCCCGCCAGCTCGGGGCCACCCGGATAACCCAGCCCCAGCAGCTTCGCGCTCTTGTCGAAGGCTTCTCCGGCCGCATCATCCAGCGTTTCGCCGAGCAACGTGTATTGCCCGATGCCATCCACGCGCATCAATTGGGTGTGCCCGCCGGAGACCAGCAGGGCGACGAAGGGAAACTCCGGTGAGGGGTCCGATAGCAAAGGGGAAAGGAGATGGCCTTCCAGATGATGGATGCCGATGGCCGGAATATCGAGCGCGTAAGCCAGTGCGTTTGCGACACTCGCTCCGACCAATAATGCGCCGCCCAAACCCGGCCCCCGCGTATAGGCAACCGCATTGATTCGATCGAGAGATACGCCCGTTTCATGCATGACTTGGCGCACCAGCGGAATGACGCGCCGCACATGATCGCGCGAAGCGAGTTCAGGAACGACTCCGCCGTATTCGCTGTGCGTGGCGACCTGTGTGTGCAGCGCGTGCGCCAGCAACCCGCGCCCAGCCTGGTAGAGCGCGATGCCGGTCTCATCGCAGGACGATTCGATTCCAAGTGTGATCAGTGGCATTTTTCGCTTCTTGGGTGGCGCCGTATTGTAGTGAATAACCCGATCGAACAGGATAGCCGGGATTATTATCGAAATAACTCGATAAAGGCGCCTTGCGTCGGGCTTTTTTTTGCGCTTACTTGCGGTAGAATGCTACGGTGGGCGCATGGCCTTTTAACCACGGTGCAGCCTTTTGATGGAAACCGCAGAAAATTCGATATTGGCGCGTTTGAAAAACAGTGGCCGCTTGCCCACTCCGAAAGGAGTGGCGCTGGAAGTAATCAATCTGACGCAGCGCGAGGATGCATCGAATCACGACATCGTTCGCCTGGTCAGCGCCGATCCTGCGCTGAGCGCAAGGGTCATCAGGGCAGCTAATGTTTTGCTCGGCAATTCTTCAAGGCCGGTCGTCACCATCGCCGATGCCGTTACAGTGCTGGGAGCGCGCGCATTGCGCCAATTGGTGCTCGGTATCGCATTGATCGCGGATTATCGCCACGGCCCCTGCAAGCAGTTCGACTATCAGCATTTCTGGACGCATTCGCTGTTGACCGGCATCGCCGCGCGGCATTTGGCAGCGCATGCGCGATTGGCGGCGGCAGAAGAAATTTTCGTGCTGGGCCTGCTCGGCAATATCGGGCAGTTGGCTTTAGCCACCGTTTACCCCAAGGAATACGGGGCGCTGCTCGCCCATACCAAGGGCAAGACACTGGAAGAATTGCACCGGCAGGAGCACGACAAGTTTGGCTGCGACCATGCCGAATTAAGCGAGGAAATGCTTGCCGACATGCATTTCCCGAAAATTTTCCAGACGATAGTGCGGGATTTCCGGCAGCCCGAAACCGGCAAGATAGCCGAGGGTTCGCGCGAATGGCAGTTGTTGCATTTGCTGCATCTCGCATCGTTAATCGCGGATGCGTGTCTGTCGACCCAAGCGGAGCGCGGCAAGCTGGTGGAGAAAATCAGGTTGCAGGCCGCACTTGTGGCCATCGAGGCGGGCGATCTCATTACAATCGGCGAAGCGTGCGCGCGCGATTGGCTGGATTGGCTGATGCTGATGAACATGGGGGCGGTGCATATACCCTCTTTTGCCGAGTTGCTGGATCAGCCGGATGCCGTTGAAACCGCGATTGAAATCCCGCAGTGGCCATACGCCAACCAGGATAATTACAAGATGCGCGTGCTGGTGGTGGAGCATGACCGCAGCATGCTCGTATTGCTCCAATCGATGCTGGCGGCCGCAGGCCATAATGTGCTGACCGCCCGCGATGGGGTGGAGGCAATGCGCCTGGCCGAGCAGCATCACCCTCAATTGGTGATCAGCGATTGCCTGACGCCGCAAATGGATGGCGTCACCTTATGCCGCAAGCTGCGCGAAAGCTATGACCACCGCAATATGTACGTAATCATTCTCACCGCACAACAGGGTGTCGACAGGCTGGTTGAGTCCTTTGAAGCGGGCGCGGACGACTGCATGGTCAAGCCGCTCGCGCAAAAAATCTTTTTTGCGCGGCTGCGCACGGCACAGCGTGTGGTGCGTTTGCAGGAAGAGCTTGCATTCGACCGGGATCAGATGCTGCGTTTTTCCAAGGAACTCGCGGCCTCCAATGAACGCCTGCAGCGGCTGGCTTTGACCGACGCGCTGACCGAGCTGCCCAACCGCCGTTTTGCCATGGAACGCATCGAACAGGAGTGGGCGTTATCCAAGCGCGGCGACCGCACGCTGTCATGCATGATGGTGGATATCGACCACTTCAAATCCATCAATGACAGATTCGGCCATCAAACGGGAGACGATGCGCTAAAGGCCGTCGCCCTCGCGTTGCGACAATCGGCCCGCACGCAGGATGTGGTATGCCGCTATGGCGGGGAAGAATTTTTGATAATTTGCCCGGATGCCGACATCGATGCGGCCTATCAGGGCGCCGAGCGGCTGCGCCTGAATGTGGCCGCACTGATTTTTAAATTCCAGGGATCTGACCTCAAGCTGACTATCAGCATCGGCGTGGCGGAAAAGAAAGAGGATACCGCCTCGATAGACGATTTGCTGAGCCATGCCGACGATTGCCTGTATTCGGCAAAAGAAAGCGGGCGAAACAAAACCGTTGCCAAGAAATAATTTGATTTGGATTATCCGCTCAAATTTTACAAAACCGCATTTTCTGAATACTGCCGATTAACATTTCATGTTGCCGGCCTTGCATCCGGCAAACCGGTGCGCTGCATCAGCTCTCCGCACTTCCAAAAAGCCTTATGAAACTCCCGCGTTTTCACCTTCTCGCCCTACTCGCTTTATCGCTCTCATCTGCCGCCTATGCCGGAAAATTGCCGCGCCCGGACCATGTGGTTGTGGTAATCGAGGAAAATCGCGGTTACTCGCAAATCATGAATATGCGCAACAGCAACTCGTACATCAACGCGCTGGCGAGACGCGGGGCGCTGTTCGCGCAATCTTATGGGGTCGCCTATCCGAGCCAGCCGAACTATCTGGCGTTATTTTCCGGCTCCACGCAGGGCATCACCCGAAATTCCTGCCCGCACACTTTCGATTCAGGCAACCTCGCCTCATCTTTGCTGGGCGCGGGTTTGAGCTTTGCCAGCTTTTCAGAGTCACTGCCTGCGACAGGCGATTTGATCTGTGCTTCCGGTGCGTATCAACGCAAGCACAATCCGGTGGCGAATTGGCAAGGGGCGAGCTTACCCGCCGAGATGAACCGGCGCTTCGCCGATTTTCCAAAGGAATTTTCCAGCCTCCCGACCGTGTCGTTTGTGATCCCGGACCAGAATAACAACATGCATGACGGCAATTTTGAGACGGCTGACGAATGGCTGAAAAAGCACATCGATCCTTATGTCGATTGGGCAATGAAGCACAACAGTTTATTGATACTCACCTGGGACGAGGATGATGGGCGGGATGACAACCGCATCGTGACAATACTGGTGGGGCAGATGGTAAAGACGGGAAGCAGCGATCAGCGTATCAACCACTACAGCGTGCTGCGCACCCTGCTCGACTTCTATGATTTGCCAGTGATCGGGGCGATCAGCAATGCCGAAGCAATCAGGGGTATATGGAAAATCCGGCAGTAATGCACATGCTGCCCCGAAACATCAAATGGGTTGGTTGAATAGCGTGTGCGCGGGTGTCGGGTATGGCGGCGCTTAATCACAATCCTTGTATTTGCCATAGGCATGGCCGCGGCCACTGTGCTCCTCGCCGCAGTGATCCTTTTTCTTCTTGTGCTTCTTTTTCTTCTTGTGACCTTCTTCCTCGCCGTCATCGTCGTCCCTGCTTCGCAGGGTGCTTCTTTCTTGACGCGCAGTCTCTGCACCAACAGTCTGTATCTTCGGCGTTTCTGTGGCGCTTTTGCCGATAACGGCACCGGAAGCACCGCCGACACCGGCCCCAACCACAGCGCCAGTTTTGCCACCGATTGATTGGCCGGCCGCCGCGCCTGCTGCGCCGCCGACCGCGCCGCCGATCACTGCGCCGCCCTGGCCGGAACCACGGGTGCTTATGGCTGCACCCGTTGCGCCGCCAACCGCCCCGCCAACGATAGCTCCAGTCTTGCCGCCAACCGATTGCCCGATGGCAGCACCCGCGGCCGCTCCAACACCGCCTCCAACCGCCGTTTCAGTGTCCCCGGCAAAACTTGAGTGTACCGCAAGGAACGAAACCAGCGCGCCGGCCAGCACACGTGCCACAATAATCTTGTTCATACGCGCTCCACGATTACTTAATCTGCTGCAATTATTACGTTAGCAGCGGTGATCGAAGGACGGATATTCCCGTTGTTCCCCGGTCAACCTTTCGCCGCCATCAACTTCTCATACTTCGCCTGCAACTGCTCCTTGCTTTCTACATGGTTAGGGTCTTTTGGAATGCAATCC
>JACREB010000045.1 GCA_016218475.1 Nitrosomonadales bacterium
AAATGCTCATTTACTACATGTAAACTCCGCTTTTTGCGAGTTGGGCGGCAACGGCAAGCCGCCCATCCCTGCTTGACCCACTTCGCCCGATTTTGCCTTGCACTGCATCCCTTGATCGCTTTGTGACACAGTAAGATTATAAACACTGCGTCATACCGGCGCCGGTATCCAGATGATCAATAAATTCCCACGTCAGTGGGGCAACACTATGGCTTTGTCCGCTTCGCAGAGCATTTTTTATTGCTGGATTCCGGCCTGCGCCGGAATGACGGCCTAATGAGTTTTTTCGGTTTAATCTTGGCTAATCTGCGTAATCTGCGGACAACTGTTTTCCAGGGTCATCAAGGTTTCGCGGGTTCTTTCGGGGCGTCTTTGGGCGGAGTATCTTTCGGCTTTTCTGCAGCGGCTTCCGGCTCGACGCGCGTCTCGCCTTTTTTGCGCACCACGCGCACGCGGTCGCCGACCCTGAACGCATCCGGCTTGCCGGGCTGCATCACGTAAGCGCTCTTGCCCTCCTCGTCATCCAGCCTGACCCAGATTTCCAGGCCGGGTTTGGTGGCGATGCCGGATCGATGCCCCAGTGTGCCTCCAAGCACCGTACCGAGTACCGAGCCGACCGCCGAGCCGCGTCCGCTGCCTGCGCCGGCTCCGCCAACCTGCCCGAAAACGCTTCCGGCAGTTGCGCTGCCGCCTGAACTGGCATCCATTTCAATCGGCGTGACACTTTCTATCACACCCAGTTTGATGACGGAAACATCGGTGTCGTTGGTGGCGCTGCCGATGCCGCCCTGCCGGTCGCTGGCGCAACCGGCCAGCAGCAGGGCAACAACTATTAAGCCAGCACTGAAATTTTTTAACTCCGTTCGGGCTGAGCCTGTCGAAGCCGCTGTATGCCCTTCGACAAGCTCGGGGCGAACGGCAGGAGTTCGGATGTCCATGATTTACAGCGGCACTGAAAACCCGAAATGCTGCTGGAACTGCGCCTTCAGCTCGTCGCGGTTCGGCGTGTGGTTCTGCCCTCCCCGGCTGGCGATTTTGAGCGTGCCGAGCAGCGAGGCCAACCGCCCGGTGGTCTCCCAATCCCAGCCCTGCTGGATGCCGTGCAGCAGCCCGGCGCGATACGCATCGCCGCAACCGGTCGGATCGAGCAGCGCGGTCGGCTTGGCACAGGGAATGACGATCTCCTTGCCGTCGGCGTAAATGGTCGAGCCTTCGCCGCCGCGCGTGATGATGACAGCGCGTGTGGATTTGGCCAGCTCCTCAATCTTCCTGCCGGTTTTGTCCTGCAACAGTTGCGCCTCGTAGTCGTTCACCGTCACATAGTCGGCCCGCTCGACAAAGGTCAGCAATTCGTCGCCGCCGAACATCGGCATACCCTGGCCCGGATCGAACACCCACGGGATGCCCGCCTCGCGGAATTCGCACGCGTGCTGCAACATGCCTTCGCGGCCATCCGGCGAGACGATGCCGAGAGTGACGCCCTTGGCATCATCGACATGGTTCTGCTCGGAAAAACTCATCGCGCCGGGATGAAAAGCGGTGATCTGGTTATCGTCCAGATCGGTGGTGATGAACGCCTGCCCGGTGAAACTGTCCGGCACATGGCGGATATGCTGCCGCGACAAACAGAGCTTGTCCATGCGCATGGCATAAGGGCCGAAATCGTCGCCCACCGTTGCCATGATCAGCGGCTTGCCGCCGAGCAGGCTCAGGTTGTACGCGATATTGCCCGCGCAACCGCCATATTCGCGGCGCATCTCCGGCACCAGAAACGCGACGTTCAGGATGTGAATTTTTTCGGGCAGGATATGCTTCTTGAATTGATCCTGAAACACCATGATGGTGTCATAGGCCATCGAACCGCAAATCAGAGTGTGCATCGCAAAATCCCGGCTGAATTGAAAGGCGCGAATTGTATCATCCGAATCCGTCAGTCATTCCTGGCGAAACACGTCATCGTGCTACCGGGCAACTCGCAGAGTATGCCGGTGTGATCAGGATTGTCTGCCAGACATACTTCAGGCTGCGCTGGCGCTTGCGGTTGGCTTCCACGTGAGATCAAGCTCGCGTGCGGCCTTCACGTCGTCGAGACGGCGAACCGGCATCGTATACGGCGCACCCTTCACCAGTTCCGGCGTGGCGTGCGCCTCGTCGCGGATTTCTTTCATCGCATTGACGAACGCATCCAGCGTCTCCTTCGACTCGGTCTCGGTCGGCTCGATCAGCAGGCATTCCGGCACCAGCATCGGGAAGTAAGTGGTAGGCGGATGAAAACCTTTATCCAGCAGGCGCTTCGCCACGCCCATCGCGGAGATGCCGGTCGCGTCCTTGAGCGGCTTCATCGACACGATGAATTCGTGGCTGGCGCGGCGCTGTGGGAAAGCGACGGTGAATCCCGCCTTGCCCAGTTCCGCCATCAGGTAGTTTGCGTTCAGCGTGGCGAATTCCGCGACGCGGTTCATGCCTTCCGCGCCCAGCATGCGCGCATACACATAGGCGCGCAGCAGGATGCCGATGTTGCCGGTGAAGGCGGACAGGTGGCCGATGGATTGCGGCATATCCTTTTCGGTGAGGTAGCGGTACGTTGCCCCCCCCCTCTCCCCCAGCCCCTCCCCCGCGAGGGGCGAGGGGAGTTTTTCGACCACCGGCAGAGGCAGGAACGGCAGCAGGCGTTGCGCGACGCCCACCGCGCCCGCGCCCGGCCCGCCGCCGCCGTGCGGCGTGGAGAAGGTCTTGTGCAGGTTCATGTGGATCACGTCGAAACCCATGTCGCCGGGCTTCACCTTGCCGAGGATCGCGTTCAGGTTCGCGCCGTCGTAATACAGCAACCCTCCCGCATCGTGGATGATTTTCTGGATGTCCGTGATGCGCTTTTCGAACACGCCCAGCGTAGACGGATTGGTCAGCATCAGCCCGGCAGTCTGCGGGCCAGTGGCGGCGCGCAGCGCGTCCAGATCCACATCGCCATTGGCGTCGGTTGGAATCTCCTTCACGGTGTAGCCGCACATCACCGCAGTCGCCGGGTTGGTGCCGTGCGCCGCATCCGGCACGATGATCTCGGTGCGCGCCGTATCATTGCGTGCGTCGTGGTAGGCGCGCATCATCGCGATGCCGGCAAATTCGCCCTGCGCACCCGCCATCGGCATCAGGGAAACACCGGCCATGCCGGTCACGTCTTTCAGGATTTCCTGCAAGTCGTACAGACAGGCCAGCACGCCCTGCCCCGTGCTATCCGGCGCGAGCGGATGGCGCGCCAGAAAGTTCGGCAGCATCGCCAGCGTGTTGCAGGCGCGCGGATTGTATTTCATCGTGCAGGAACCGAGCGGATAGAAGTGCGTGTCGATGGAAAAATTCTTCTGCGACAGCCGGGTGTAGTGGCGCACCACATCCATTTCAGAGGCTTCCGGCAGCAGCGGGCGATCTTGGCGCAGCAGTGCGGCAGGAATACCGTCGGCAATGGTGGCATGGTGCGGGGCTTGCGCCGCGTTGCGGCGACCGGTGTGGGAGCGTTCAAAAATCAGCATGGGTATAGCTCTTTCATATCTACATCACCCCCCTCAATCCCCATTATCAGGGGGAGGCCGGGAGGGGTTGGGTTAGTTTTTGTAGGGTGGGCTATGCCCACCATGTCGGGCATAGCCCGACCTACGCGGGAATGACAAAATTAACAGGCATTCAGTGCCGCCAGCGCCGCATCGTAATTCGGCTCGTTCTTGATCTCGCTGACCAGTTCGGTATAGCGCACCACGTTGTTGCCATCCAGCACGATCACGGCGCGGGCGGCGAGCCCGGCCAACACACCGCTGGCGATTTCCACACCGTAGTTGCGCAGGAACTCGCGACCGCGCATCAGGGACAGGTTGACCACGTTGTCCAGCCCTTCGCTGGCGCAGAAACGCGCCATCGCAAACGGCAAGTCGGCGGAGATGGTGATGACTACGGCATTGTCCAGGCCGCTGGCAAGCTGGTTGAAACGCCTTTCGGAAGCCGCGCAGGTCGGCGTATCCAGGCTCGGTACGATGTTCAGCACCTTGCGCTTGTTGCCGAAACTTTCAAGCGTGATGTCCTTCAGATCCTTGCTCACCAGCGAGAAGGCCGGTGCGGTTTGCCCCGTTTTCGGGAAGTCGCCGTTCAGTTGCACAGGATTGCCGCCGAGTGCTGTGCTATGTGCCATGTCGTTCTCCTTGGTTGAATCTTAATAAATATTGCCTTCTGCCGATCAATATCCGCTGGAAGCCAGATTATCGAAGCGCGTGTATTCGCCGCGGAACGCCAGCTCGATTTTGCCGATCGGGCCGTTGCGCTGTTTGCCGATGATGATTTCGGCTTTGCCCTTGTCGGGGGAATCGCTGTTATAAACTTCGTCGCGGTAGATGAACAGGATCAGGTCGGCATCCTGTTCAATCGCCCCGGATTCGCGCAAGTCGGACATTACCGGGCGTTTGTTGGGGCGTTGCTCCAGGCTGCGGTTCAACTGCGACAGCGCGACCACCGGCACTGTCAGTTCTTTCGCCAAGGCCTTCAGGGAGCGTGAAATTTCCGAAATTTCCGTGGCGCGGTTTTCGCTTGCTTTGCTGGCGCTGGAACTCATCAATTGCAAATAATCCACCACGATCAGGCCCAGCCCATTGTTCTGGCGATGCAGGCGGCGCGACCGGGCGCGCACCTCCATCGCGGAAAGAGCCGCGCTCTCGTCGATGTAGATCGGCGCGTCGTTGAGCTTGCCGAGTGCATGGGTCAAACGCCCCCAGTCGTCATCCTGCAGGCGCCCGGTGCGCAGGTCATGCTGGTTGAGTTTGCCCACCGAACCGAGCATGCGCATCGCCAGTTGGGAGGCACCCATTTCCATGCTGAAAATCGCCACCGGCAGTTTGCTGTCCAATGCCACGTTTTCGGCGATGTTGATGGAAAATGCGGTCTTGCCCATACTCGGGCGCCCCGCCACGATGATCAGCTCGCCGGCCTGCAAGCCCGAAGTCATGCGATCCAGGTCGGTGAAGCCGGTGGCCGTGCCGGTCACATCGCTTTGGTTGTCTCGCCCATACAGCGTCTCGATGCGCTCCACCACCTGGGTCAGCAGCGGCGGCATGGCGACAAATCCCTGCTTGCCGCGCGAACCCGCCTCGGCGATCTTGAGCACCTTCCCTTCCGCTTCATCCAGCAGTTCTGCGGCATCGCGTCCGGCGGGATTGTAGGCGCTGCTCGCAATATCGGTGCCGACTTCCACCAGTTTTCGCATGATGGAACGCTCGCGAACGATTTCACCGTAGCGGCGGATGTTGGCGGCGGATGGGACGTTTTGCGCCAGGTTCCCCAGATAAGGCAAGCCGCCCACTTTTTCCAGTTCACCGGCAATTTCCAGCGCCTCGGCGACGGTAATCACGTCAACCGGTTTGGCCAGCTCGCTCAGGCGCACGATCTGGCGATAGATCAGACGATGATCGTGACGATAAAAATCGTCATCGGTCATCAGGTCGGCAATCTTGTCCAGCGCACTCGCCTCCAGCAGCAAACCGCCCAATACCGATTGCTCGGCTTCTACCGAATGAGGGGGCAATTTGATCTGTTCGAGTTGTGCGTCCGGGGTGGAAAAGTTTTGCATGGGATTAAATCAATCAAGGACGTTTGAGCGAAGGGTATTTTACTCCGCAAGACGGAGAATTATGAAAACAAAAAAGGACTGTTTCCAGCCCTTTTTGCATTGCCTTGATAGAACAACGAATTAGTGTTCGCCGAGTACCGAAACAGTGATGCCGACTACCACATCGGTATGCAGCGCGATGTTGAGGTGATGGTCGCCGATTTGCTTGAGGTGGCCTTCCGGCATACGCACTTGCGACTTTTCAACTTCAAAACCCTGTGCGGCCAGCGCGTCCACGATATCGGTATTGGTGACGGAACCGAACAGCTTACCGTCCACACCGGCCTTTTGCACGATCTGCACCGTCAAACCGGCCAGCTTTTCGCCGCGTGCCTGCGCATCGGCCAGCTTGGCTTGATCGACGGCTTCGATCTCGGCGCGGCGCACTTCAAACTCCGCCATGTTGGTTGCGGTCGCACGCTTGGCCTTGCCTTGCGGGATCAAGAAATTGCGGGCGTAGCCGTTTTTAACCTTGACCACGTCGCCCAATTGGCCGACGTTGGCCACTTTTTCCATCAGAATTATTTGCATGATTTTGCCCCTTAATGCAAATCGGTGTAAGGCATCAAAGCCAGGAAACGCGCGCGCTTCACGGCAGTGCTCAATTGACGCTGGAAGCGCGTCCTGGTGCCGGTGATGCGCGCCGGGATCAGCTTGCCGTTTTCGGAGATGAATTCCTTGAGAATGTTCACATCCTTGTAATCCACTTCGGCGATCTTCTCGACTGTGAAGCGGCAGAATTTGCGACGCTTGAACAGATTGTTGCGAGAAGAACGCTTGTTTTTGTCATCTTTCTTTTTGTCTGCTAGACGAGCCATGATATTTCCTTATTCCAAAATGTCGTTGATATGCAAAACCAGTCGCCGATGGCTAAATAGCCGCCACGTTTTCTTCGACCGGAATCGCCGCAACGGGGGTGCCTTCGGTCGACACGGAGCGGGATTTTTCTTCCTTCATCATCGCGGACGGCTCGATGATGGCGGCCTTGGTCTTGACGGTCAAATGGCGCAACACGGCGTCGTTGAAGCGGAACGCGTGTTCCATCTCATCCAGCGTTTCCTGGTTGCATTCGATATTCATCAGCACATAGTGTGCCTTGTGGATTTTCTGGATCGGGTAAGCCAGTTGGCGGCGCCCCCAGTCTTCCAGACGGTGAACAAAGCCGCCCTTGGAAGTGACCAGCGTGCGGTAGCGCTCGATCATCGCGGGCACTTGCTCGCTCTGGTCGGGGTGTACGATAAACACGATTTCGTAATGTCGCATCAAATCTCCTTGTGGTTAAAGCCCCCCGCCATAATTACTTTAGTGAATCGCTCCCCTCTGAAGAGGATACGAAATTGGCACTGCGAGACGGTGGAGCAAGGTATGTGAAACCGAATATCAGTCTCACAGGGGCGCGCATTATAGCGAAACGGGCTTATACGTCAAGGAGAAATAGAATCAAAAATAGAATCACCTTTAGCCAAAAAAGCGAAGCCCGCATTCGGGGTTTTGCTGTGTTTTTCCGGGTTTTAATACCCGGTTTAGCGCTGAAATAGCCCGATTTACCCGTTTGTTCTGTGTTTTGCTTGCCATGCAAACTGTTATGTTGGGCTTATGCACAACATGAAATTTTCAGGTCAGGCAAGCCGGGCTTCGGCAGGCTGGCTATTTTCCGGGCTGATGTTGTTGTGCTCGGGCGGGGTGTACGCGCAAAACCTCATTACCGCGCTGAATGTGGGTTACAACAGCAGCATGACCCTCATCAAGATTGATTTGGCGCGGCCTCTGGCCAGAGTGCCGGACACCGAGTTTATTATCGGCTCATCCCCGCATATCGTGCTCGAATTCCCTGATACCGCAAGCGGGTTGGATGAACCCGTCCAAGATTTTACCGAAGGGGGATTGCGCAGCGCCAACATTGTCCAGTCCGGCGGGCGCACGCGTCTGGTGCTTTACCTCAATCAAATGTTTCCTTCCAGCACCAGAATCGACGGTAACAGCCTGTTGATTACCTTGCAGGGCAATGCTGGAAATGCAGGCAGTGTCGCATTACGCTCCGCCGAGACCAAACAGGATGCGCAAAGACTTGCGCTGAATTCCGAAGCAGATGCGCGCCTGAAGGCCGAACAAGAAACACAAGCGGCGGCGGATGAAAAAGCGAGGCAAGCCGCAGAAGCCAAGGCTGCAAAAATCAAGGCCATGGAAGAAGCCAAAGCCGAAGCTGCGCGTCTAAAGGCCGAGCAAAAAGCCAAGATCGAAGCTGATGCACAAGCCATGCAAGCGGCCAAAACCGAAGCGGCGCGACTGCTGGCCGAGCAAAAAGCAAAAGCTCAAGTGGAAAAACAGGCGGTAGCCAAAGCTGAACCTGCACTGCTAAAAGCCGAACCGGTTAAACCCATTAGGCCACAAACCCCTCCCAACCTCCCCTTGTCAGGGGAGGAGCGGTTCAGTTCTCCCCCTGACAAGGGGGAGCCGGTTAAATTCAATATTGCGGAATTTCAGGTCGAGGGCAACACCCTGCTGCCGGTTGATGAAATCGGTAGCGCGCTATCTCCTTTCACCGGCGCAGGCCGTGAAATGGCCGATGTGAACAAGGCCGTCGAAGCGTTGCGCGCCCTTTACCACGAGGCGGGATACTCTGTGGTACAGGTTGTTTTTCCGGTGCAGACCATGACCTCGGGCAAAGCTCTGCTGCTGAAAGTCGTGGAAGACAAAATTGCCTCAATCGACGTGAAAGGCAATGTCGCTTACGACGCGGACAACATCCGCGCCAGCCTGCCGCCGCTGCAAATGGGCAAGAGCCTCAACGCGGACCGGCTTGAAGCCGCCATCGCGCTGGCCAATGAAAACTCGGCCAAACAAGTTACGGTAAACGTCCAGCCCGGTGTACGGCCCGGCGATATCAACACGCGCATCGATGTTGCCGAAGACCGGGTATCCAAATTCATCGCGACCTACGACAATACCGGCAGCACCGCTACCGGTTTTAACCCAGATTGTTCATTAGAACAACACCTCATTGAAAAATAAGGGAAATCTCTAATGGATTCCATTAGAAACCCATTCAAAACAGGCGTTTTATGGCCTAATGGACAATCTGGGTTTAACAAGATTGGATTGGCCTACCAGAATGCCAACCTGTTCGACCGCGACCACTCCTTGACGTTGCAATACAACGGATCGCTGGATTATCTGGACAAGGTGTACAGCCTCAGCCTCGGCTACCACATCCCGTTTTACGAGTACGGTTTGTCGGCTGACTTGATCGCGGCCTACTCTTCGTCTTCAGGGCAAAACGTCAACCTGTATTTTTCCGGCAAAGGCACGGTATTCGGCGCAAGAGTGAATTACGCGCTCGCCAGCATGGGCGACATCCGCCACAAACTGATTTTCGGAGTAGACTACAAAGATTCCACAAGTGTTGCCGGCCCTTTGCAGACACCCATTAGGAGTTAAGCAAAAATAACTTGAACAATTGCGACAATTCCTCTATCGTGGAGATATGAGTGACATGACGACGATAGAAGCAAAATATCAAGCGCTGTCCGGTCGGCTGAATGAAGCCGCGTTGCGCGTGTGGGCGG
>JACREB010000055.1 GCA_016218475.1 Nitrosomonadales bacterium
GGCAAGCGGTGCAACGCCGCAGACGCCGCGCCCAGCCCCAACCCGGAGAGCCGCTTGCCTGCGGGCGCATTGCGGCGTTGCGGCCTGCTTGTGGAGAATGGCTACACGGCGCAGCCCGCGCCTCGCACTGCATCCCGCAGGAAAACGGCGCGGGGTATGAAACCTACTGAAATAGGCTCTAAGGGAAAGCGAGGATGCTTTCCCTTGTATCTGGAGCGGGAGAAGAGTCTCGAACTCTCGACCTCAACCTTGGCAAGGTTGCGCTCTACCAACTGAGCTACTCCCGCAAAACGAGTGCGCATTATAGGGATATTCGAATTCCTGTCAATAATTTTGCCGGGAAATTTTGCCGGGAAAGCTTCCATGGTTAAAGCGTTTTTAACCCGAACAAACGCATGAAATTCTCCGTAGTGTACCGCCCTGCTTCCTCAACACTGATGCCGCGCAACAAGGCTATCTCTTCGGCGACATGTTTAACATACGCCGGCTGGTTGAGCTTGCCGCGATGCGGCGCAGGCGCCAGATAGGGAGCATCGGTCTCGATCAACATACGTTCCGGTGGAACGCGTTGCGCCACATCCTTGAGTTGTTTCGCGTTCTTGAATGTGACGATGCCGGAAAAAGAGATATAGAAACCCATCGCCAGCGCGGCCTCGGCCACTTCCCAGGTTTCGGTAAAACAGTGCATCACCCCGCCCGCCCCTGCTGCACCCTCCTCTGCCATGATGCGCAGGGTGTCCGCCGCCGCATCGCGGGTGTGGACGATGAGCGGTTTGCCGCATTCGCGCGCGGCGCGGATGTGGTTGCGGAAGCGTACACGCTGCCATTCCAGGTCGCCCTTCAGGCGAAAATAATCCAGGCCGGTTTCGCCGATGGCAACAACCTTGGGGTGCTGTGCCAATTCGACCAAGCGGGCGATATCAGGCTCCCCCATGCCTTCATAATCCGGGGCACCTTCATAATCCGGGTGTACGCCCACCGAGGCGTAGATGTTCGGATGCTGCTCGGCCAGCGCCAGCACCTGCGGGAAATCCGCCAGGCTGACCGAAACACACAGCGCACCGGCCACGTCGTTATGCCGCATGTTTGCCAACACCTCGGCAAGGTTTCCGGCCAGTTCGGGGAAATTGAGGTGGCAGTGTGAATCGACGAATGGCATGGTCAAAGTGAAACTCGCGTAGCGATTCGTTTGCCTCCTCGCCCGCAGGAATTGAAAATTGCCTTTCTCGTTTGCCCTTTCTCCCGCTTGCGGGGGAAAGTTGGATAGGGGGACTTTTCTGCGGGAGAGGATTGAGGAGAGGGAACGGGCATGGCAAGTTTCATCATAATGGGCGGCAACTTGCTATGCCCGTTATCCGAGCATAAGCTGGCGGTAGGAAAACAGTAACGACTCCAGAAACAGCTTGGGGTTGAGCGTATGTTGCGCCTCGCGTTTCGCGCTTTGCAGGTAGCTTTGCAGCCGCGCCAGGTTTAGCGGTGCGACAGATTCGACCAGTTTCCCGATGGCGGCTTCTTCGCCGGGATGGTAGCGCAGCCTGCCTGCCAGCTTAATCGCACTCAAATCGTAGCTCCATTGTTGCAGCCATTGCACGACCAATACCTGCTCGGTTTTCTGCAATACCTCGGCCAGCGCGAACACGTCCAGCGTGGCGGGCTGGCGCACGGCGCGCAGCAATTTATCGCGTTCCTCGCCGCCCAGTTGCTCGTCCTGTTGAACCGCTTGCAGCGGCGCAAAACCTGATGCCGCGAGCGCTTCGGCGGGATTTTTTACGCCCTGCTGCGCCAGCCAGCGCGCGGCGCTTTCTGCATCCGGGGCGGGCAACGCGAACGACAGACAGCGGCTCAGGATGGTCGGCAGCAACTGCTGCGGCTTGTGCGACACCAGAATGAACAACAAGCCCGGCGGCGGTTCTTCAAGGTTTTTCAGCAAGGCGTTTGCGGCATTGGTATTCATCGCCTCGGCGGGGTGGATGACGACCACGCGCCTGCCGCCCTGATGGGCGGACATGCCGGAAAAGTCGGCCAGCCCGCGTACCTGATCGACGGAAATCTGCTTGCTGGGTTTCTTGCCCGATGCGGGCTTAACATCATCGCCTTCCTCGGCATCCAGGCTCAACGCATCGGGTTGCAGCAAACAAAAATCCGGGTGCGAACCTTGACCAAACCAGTGGCACGAAGGGCATTGCCCGCAAGCAAAACCGGCTTCATCAGGATGCTGGCACAGCAAACTCCGGGCGAAACCCATCGCCAGGTCGAACTTGCCGATCCCCTTTGCTCCCTTGAACAGCATGCCATGCGGCGGGCGTTTGCGCAGCTCCTGCAAACGCGCCCAGTCACTTTCCTGCCAAGGATATATTTCTTTCATATCAAAATAATAGAATGATTTCTTCGAGTCTTTGTTTAATTGCATTTATAGGCTGCGCCGCGTCGATGACCATATAGCGTAGCGGGTTTTGCCGCACGCGCTTGTGGTATCCGGCACGCACCCGTTCAAAGAAATCGGCCTGCTCCTGTTCGAAGCGATCCAGCGAAGTATTATTCGGCCTTGTATTATCAGAAGACCTCAGGCGCTGCCTTGCTATCTCGACCGGGAGATCGAAAAACAGCGTCCGGTCTGGTTGCAGGTCGGGATGTACCCATTGCTCAAGCTGGCTCAATTTATCCCAATCCAGCCCCCTGCCACCGCCCTGATAGGCGAAACTGGCGTCGCTGAAACGGTCCGAAATCACCCATTTCCCCGAGTGCAACGCGGGTTTGATGACCTGCTCGATATGCTCCAGGCGCGCCGCAAACATCAGCAATGCCTCGGTGCCGATGTTCATCGGCTGGTTCAGCAATATCTCGCGCAGTTGCTCGCCGAGCGGCGTACCGCCCGGTTCGCGCGTCACCACCACGTCTGAGCCGCGCTGCCGCAACGCATCGGCAAACCACGCCAGATGGGTGCTCTTGCCTGCCCCGTCAACACCTTCAAACGTAATAAATTTTGCTTTGCTCATTTGTGTTTATCTCGCACCCTCTATTTTATGCTCCAACTTGCACCACTGTGGTGAAATCACCTGCCGCCACGGCGTTCATGTAGGCGAGGATCAGGTCTTTAGTGAGGTAGCGCCCGTGCGCCTTTTCGTCTTGATCGCGCACGATGGGGAAGGTGTCGAGGATGTAGGCCGCATCGTCGCGGTTGATGCCGTAGAGGAGGAAGAACAGCGCATCCAGCCGTGCCAGGCGGTGGCGGCGGTCTTCTTCGTCCCACTTGAACGGCGCACCGTCGTAGCCCAGGTCGCGCGCGAAGGGGGCGAGGTCGCGGGCGGTGTAGGACAGGCGCAGCACTTCGTTGCGCACGAAGTCGGAGAGGGTCAACCCCTCTCCCCAGCCCTCTCCCGCAAGGGGAGAGGGAGTGCTGTCCCTCTCCCCTTGCGGGAGAGGGTGGAGCGCAGCGGAGGGGAGCAGAGCTTCGAACTGTTCGGGGCGAATCAGCGGGAGTTGTTCGACGATGAACAAATTGAGAGTTTGCCCTTGCAGTTTTTGGCGCACTACAAAATCGAACGCAAATGAATTGAAGTTCGCCGCCAGCAATGGCGCGAACTGCGCATAACTTTGTTCAGCACCTTTCTCCGGCAACCACAGCGGCAGTTTGTTGCCGAACCCAACACCGGGCGCGATACAGGCAATCATGCTGCGCATATTGGTTGGTGCGGTAATTTCCTTGAATGCCAGCACCCATTGACCTGGATACTGCGGCTGCACATCCGAAGCGCTCACCCAGAA
>JACREB010000053.1 GCA_016218475.1 Nitrosomonadales bacterium
AAATGCTCATTTACTACATGTAAACTCCGCTTTTTGCGAGTTGGGCGGCAACGGCAAGCCGCCCATCCCTGCTTGACCCACTTCGCCCGATTTTGCCTTGCACTGCATCCCTTGATCGCTTTGTGACACAGTAAGATTAGTTGGTGTAGTCGCTTCGCGGGGGTTTTGGTTTAACTAAAAACGGACGCCTAACGACTAGCGACTGTCTCAAGTATAAAAACTTTGTGCCAATGAGCCGATTATCAAATTCCAGCCGTCGGCCAACACGAACAGCATGATTTTGAAAGGCAGCGAAATAATCGCCGGTGACACCATCATCATACCCATGGACATCAGCACGCTGGCCACTACCATGTCGATGATAAGGAACGGTATGAACACCACGAAGCCAATCTGAAAAGCCGTTTTCAATTCGCTGGTCACATAAGCGGGCACCAGGATGCGCAGCGGTACCTGATCCGCATTTTGCAGCGGTTCACTGTTTGAGATTTTTACGAACAGGGCGAAATCCGCCTCGCGGGTTTGGCGCAGCATAAAGGTTTTAAGCGGCATGCTGCCTTTTTCCACCGCACGCTGAAAATCAAGCTTGTTCTCGCTGAAAGGCAAATAGGCATCGGTGTAGATTTTGTCGAACACCGGCGACATGACGAAGAACGTGAGAAACAATGCCAGGCCGATCAGCACCTGATTGGGCGGTGAAGACGGTGTGCCGATGGCGGAACGCAGCAGGCTCAACACGATGATGATGCGCGTGAACCCCGTCATCATCAGCAGAATTGTCGGCAGGAAGCTCAGCGAGGTGAGCAACAGCAATGTTTGCAGGCTCAAGCTGTATGTTTGGCCTCCGCCCGGCGAAGGTGTGCTGGTTAATGCGGGCAACCCGATTTCAGCATATGCGGGCGGGCTGATCAGAAAACAGAGGACAGAAGACAGAAGACAGAGCCACAACACTGCCCATCGTTCCTTTGTCAGTAGAGGAGAGGCGCTCTGCCTCTGGTTTATTGTTTGCTGAAGCACTGTCATTTGTCTATTGTTTTTTGCTTGCGATGGTTAAGGACTGAAGACAGGAGGCTGGAAAACTTGGTTCCGGAGGATTGAGCTTCAGTATGCTGTAGGTCGATAGCTGAGTCTTCCATTTTCTGGAGCGAGTGTAATGTGCGAATTTGCCCCGGCCCAACGCCGACTACCAGCCAGGTATCCTTTATTTCGACCAGCACGATGCGCTCGCGCTGCCCTATCGGCACGGCGCCCAATACCTTGAGCAGTTTGACCGAGCCCTGCTGCGCAACATTCATGCGCTTGAGCAGCCAGGCCACCAGCACGATGGCTGCCAGCACCAGAAGCAGGCTAAAAATAATTTGTGCGATATTGCCGGAACTGACTGCGGGCGGCGGCGGGGTATAGGCGGGGCGCGCTACCTCGGCGGCACATACAGAGGACAGAAGACAGAAGACAGAAGACAGAGGTTTTGTGTGCCGCAAAGCGGCACGCTTATATAAATGGCGCGGCACAGCCGCGACAGCGCATCTGTCCTCTGTCCTCTGTCTTCTGTCCTCTGCCAGCGTCATCTGTTGAGGCGCCTCAACCGTTCCGATGGAGTGATAACGTCTGTCAGGCGTATGCCGAGCTTGTCGTTCACCACCACGACCTCGCCTTGTGCGATCAGAAAACCGTTGATCAGTACGTCCAGCGGTTCACCGGCCATGCCGGACAGTTCGACTACCGAGCCTTGCGCCAGTTGCAGCAAATTCCTGATCGGCATTTTGGTGCGCCCCAGTTCGACGGTCAGTTGCACCGGGATGTCCAGAATCATGTCGAGGTCATTTGTGGCGGTCGAAGCACCGCCCGCCCCGAATTGTTCCAACACATGCGGTTTGGCGGATGCGGTTGGTTGGCTTGCGGTGCTTTCCTGTTCGGCCATGGCTGCACCCCAATCGTCGGTAGCCGGGGTTTGCTCGGCCATGGCCGCGCCCCAATCGTCGGCGGTGATCGCTTCTTCGCTGGTCGTAGTTTCGTCAGGCATTATCTTCTCCTTTATTGATCGAGAGCATTTCTTCGACCTTCAATGCATATTGATTGTTGAATGCGCCATATTTACATTCCATTACCGGTATGCCATCCACCGAAGCGGTAACATTGTCATCAACTGTCAGCGGGACGATATCGCCAACCCGCATTTTCAGCACCTGGTCAAAAGTCAGATTGGCCCTGCCCAGGGTGGCAATCAGTTCGATACTGGCGGATTGCACTTGCCTGGACAGGAGTTGCAGCCAGCGGTGATCCGTCGCAACGTGCTCGCCCTGCACGTTGTTGAACAGCAAATCTTTGATCGGCTCGATCATGGAATAGGGCAGGCAAATATGGAATGCCCCGCCGTTGCCGCCCATTTCTATATCGAACGTGGTGACGATGACCACTTCGTTCGGGGTGGCAATGTTGGCGAACTGGGGATTCATTTCCGAACGCACGAACTCGAATTGCAGCGGATGGACGGGTTCCCATGATTTGCCGTATGTTTCAAACACAACATTAAGCAACTGCAGGATAATGCGTTGCTCGGTCTGGGTGAATTCGCGGCCTTCCACGCGGGTATGGAAGCGCCCGTCTCCGCCAAACATATTATCCACCACCAGAAACACCAGATTCGGATCAAAAATGAACAAGCCGTTGCCGCGCAACGGGGGGGCCTGGATGATGTTCAGGTTGGCGGGGACATGCAGGTTTCGGACGAATTCGCCAAATTTCAATACGCGCACCGGCCCGACCGAGATTTCCGGGGTGCGGCGTATAAAATTGAACAGCCCGATACGGAACGTACGTGCAAAACGCTCGTTGATGATTTCCATGGTGGGCATACGCCCACGCACGATGCGCTCTTGCGAAGCTAAATTGTACGCGCGGACTTCTCCCGCAGCGCCTTCCGATTCGTCAGGCGCCTCATCCTCTTCGCCGGTCACTCCCTTGAGGAGGGAGTCAACCTCGTCCTGTGAGAGGAATTCACTCATTTTTTGCTATTGCCCATTTTTCAGCCATTGTCATTTTGGAACCTAAGAATTCAGGGTTAGCCCAAACGCATGGCGCGAAATTTTTTCCGCGACATGGCATCCTGGGTGAAATGAGGCAAGCGGGCAATCCGTACAGCGGGTGCTCGCAAATATGAATTTTCAGGGGTTTCCATTTGTTGTTATTGAATAATGAATGATGTAAATAACACTTCAGCTATCCCGCTTCTTTTGATAACTTCGGCCGGCGCATCTTCAGTATGGTCAGAACTAATGACGGGAGCCGTTTTGCGCAAGCGGAGAACATATTCGACCTGTTCCTTGATTTGCCTGGTCAATTTGGCTTTGTCTTCATAAGTGACAAGCTCGGATGCACGTTTGCTTTGCAGCAGCATGTTCACCCGGTGCATGATTTCCGGGCTGCTGGCTTTGACTTTTTCTTCCAGTTCCGGCCTGGTCAGCTTGAGCGTAATTGCAACCTGTAAATATTGGTCGGCTTCTTCCCGTACCAGATTGGCGGTAAATGTTCCTAAATCGACGTATTTTGCCGGATTTTTTGCGAGTGCCTCCTCCTCGGCCTTGTCGGCTTTTTCTGACGCCGCTTTCCCCTCCGCCGTCGCCATATCATGCGATGGCTTCATCAGCAAGAACGCCGCAACGCCTCCGCCGATGACCAGCACCGCGACTGCGATAATGATGATGATGAGTTTTCTTCGGCCTTTTTTCGGTGGCGGCTCGGTTGCCTCATCTTCTTCGGCGGGTTTCCCCGGTTTTTCCGGTTTTCCTGGTTTTCCTGGTTTAGCCATGTTTGATTCCTGAATTGATGGTTAAAAGCCGAATGCCGATAATAACCCGATTAGCGCTGAATTCTTTCATTATTGGGCATTACATAAATGAAGACAGCGAGCAAAACCAAAAAACTCGTCATTCCGGCGAAGGCCGGAATCCAGTTTGGATATAATTTCGCGTAGCGGACAAAGCCGTGTTTTGGGTGTTGTCACACTTCGTGCGTACTTGATAATTGTCTGGATTCCGGCCCTCGCCGGAATGGCGGCTGCTATATATGCCTCTGTCATGAATTAAGTAAAGATCATTAAATTAGGCTGCTTTCAAAAGGCAACAGTGCCGCCGAGGCGGCATAATCCGTTACCGCAAATTTCACGCTATGCACTGCGCACCATCGTATGTCATCAATTTTCCGCTTTATTGCGGGCAACCCTGCCACTGGCCGCAATCTCGCCATGCGTAATGACCTTATCGGCCAACATTGCATAAAGCTTAAGCAAATGTATCCACCATCCCATTATGGCGGCGCACCGGCATGGTCTGGGCGGTTGTAAGCAATAATCCTGTTGCTTCGAGAGCATTACCGGAAGCCTCGCGCCGCGCCGATGCACCGGCGCCATGATCCATCAATCCATCTGCGTTGCGGTCGCGCGGGGATTGGTCGCTGACCATCGTGTTGCCCAGCATGATGCCGTTATCCGCCAGCATTTCACGAAGCCTGGGCAGGGCGTTTTCTATCGCATCGCGTACCGCGCTGTGCGGCGATGTGAACAAGGCGGTAGCCTGGTTGTCGGATATTTTCAAAACCACATCGAGCGGTCCCAGGTTCGGCGGATTCAAGTGCAGTTCGGCAACCTGATTTTGTTGCGTGCCCATCCAGGTGATTTTTTGCGAGAATTCCTCCGCCCAACCACTGCTGCCTAATGGCGATGAGATGGCTTGCAAGCCGCTGGCAGTTTTGTCGTTCGCCAATATATTGGGCAGCATGCCGGGCGCTGCCACCGATTGGGCAACACCTTGAGCGGACCGCCCTGCATCCGCAAGATTTACAGGCAATTCAGCCAGTCCGGCGATCTCCGGGGCGGCTACGTTGCGCGAAGTCGGTTTGTCGGCAACAGTTAAATTACCGGCAACCATGGTTGCGGCATCCGTCTTGCCGGGCGCTGCGGTTGCCGTGCCAAACCCTGCTTTTGTTTGCTTTGTGCCCGCATTGGCCATCGGTTGATTTATATCCGTTTTATGGGCGCTCACTTCACTGATCACTCTCACGCCGACCATCCCGCGTGCTGTTGCCGCCGTATCGGCCATCCCGCGTGCTGTTGCCGCTACGCCGGTTATCACACTGGCTGTTGTGTCGACAGATGCATCCTTGACAACTGGTGGCTTGATTTCCTGGGGAAGTTGCAGCATGGCTACCAAGGCGGCGGATAAATCATTTGGAGTATCGGCGGCAACCAGCGTTTTGTCTTGTTCGGCTTTGTTGGCTTGGATTGTGGGATCCACCGTTGCCTTTACTTCGATTCCGGGTTCAGGGATTCCGGGTTCGGGCGACGCCGTATTTGGGGCGGATGCATCCGCTTCCTCCGCTTCTATTCGCCGTGCCAGCACCGCGCCAAACGGATCCGCAGGCTGCGCGTTTGCCGTGTCGTTTTTTTGTGCCGCGCCCGTAGCGGCGTTGGCTGGGAGTGATTGCGAATTGCTGTTGGTGATGGGCAGGCTGGTCATGATATTCTCCTCGTTATCTGTTCAAATCTTCCGTGTTAAGCATTTTGCGGGCGGCAAGCCTGCCGTTATGTTCATCCAATGATTTTTGTTCGGATCTCTCTGCGACCTTTTTTTGCTCATCGGCATGGCGTTGTTTCAGCGTGCCGAACGATTTCAGTTTGCGCCGTGTCGAGTCAAACTCTCCGCGTCCGGCCTGGGTCGATACCTTGCTCTGTTCGACGGTTTGGATCTGTTGCGCTATCGCCTCGTCAAGCTTGTTGATGAACTCCTGAAAATTGCGCAATTCGGCATGATCCATGCCGAATCGGGTGGATTCCTGCAGGCGCGACTGGTAGTCCCTGCGGTATTGGCGCAGGGTTTCGAGTTGTTGCTGCGCGCCCTGCTGTTGTTTGTTCAACTGGCCGAGCTTGCGCGTCGCCGAATCGTTCTGGTGTTGCGCCAGATTCATCAGGGTTTGCAGGGAGAATGGTTTGGCCATGGCATGTTCCGTTAGTGTGACGGTTCTAATAACGTCATTAATTGGGTAACGCTTGTCCCATAAGGTTCGCGCTGGAACATGTCCTGCTTCAGGAATTGCTCCATCCTCGGATAGAGCGCAATGGCCTCGTCCAGCAACGGGTCGCTGCCCTTGACGTATGCGCCGACGCTGATCAAATCGCGGTTGCGCTGGTAATGGGCATACATGTGCTTGAAACGCTGCACGACCGACAAGTGTTCGGGTGACGCCAGGCGCGGCATCACGCGGCTTATCGAGGCCTCGATATCGATCGCCGGATAATGTCCCTGTTCCACCAACCGCCGCGACAGAACGATGTGTCCGTCGAAAATGGCGCGCGCGCTTTCGGCGATCGGATCCTGCTGATCGTCGCCTTCGGTCAGCACGGTGTAGAAAGCGGTGATCGAGCCGCTCCCCTCCAGGCCGTTTCCGGCGCGTTCCACCAGTTGCGGAATCTTGGCGAAAACCGACGGCGGATAGCCTTTGGTGGCGGGAGGTTCTCCGACCGCCAGCGCGATTTCGCGCTGTGCCATGGCGAAACGGGTCAGCGAATCCATGATCAGCAGCACGTTTTTGCCCTGGTCGCGGAAATACTCGGCGATGGTGGTGGCATAAGCCGCACCCTGCAAACGCATCAGCGGCGAAGTGTCCGCCGGCGTGGCTACAACCACCGAGTGCGCCATGCCTTCCTTGCCGAGAATGTCGTTGATGAATTCCTTGACTTCGCGGCCGCGCTCGCCGATCAACGCAACCACCGTCACGTCCGCGCTGGTATAACGCGCCATCATTCCGAGCAGCACGCTCTTGCCGACGCCGCTGCCGGCAAATAGCCCCATGCGCTGGCCGCGGCCTACCGTCAGCATGCTGTTGATGGCGCGCACCCCGACATCGAGCGCCGAGTCAATCGAAGCGCGCTCCAACGGATTGAAAGAGCGGCTTTGCAGCGGCGCGTATCCGCAGTCCGGCAAAGGTCCAAGCTGGTCGAGCGGTTTGCCGGCTCCATCCAGCACGCGGCCAAGCAACATGTCGCCGACCGGCAAGTGCTTGGCGCTGTCGGAGGTGCGGCGATGTTTCGATTTTCGTTTGCCGCCCAGGGTCAGTATATGCGTCGTTTCGGCCGGCATCACGCGCGCCCCGGGCACCAGGCCATACACATCGTTTTCCGGCATCAGGAACAATTTTTCTCCGGAAAAGCCTACTACTTCCGCTTCCACAACACCGCTTGGCAAGTGAATCGAACAAGTGCTCCCAACCGCCATTTTCAAGCCGACCGCCTCCATCACCAGGCCGGTCACCTTCGTCAGGTGGCCGCTCGGCAGCGTGGGGCTGCACCCCGCAATGCATTCGCGGCCTTCATCGAGAAAGCCCTGCCATCTGACGCTGTTGGGCGAAGTTAAATTTGCCATGACTTATCCTGGCCTATCGATTCGACAATGCGTTTCCAGCGCGCTTCCAGTGTGGCGTCCACCTGGCTGTGCGAGGTTTCCACGCGGCATCCCCCGCGCTTGATTTGCGTGTCGGTGAAGATTTTCCACCCGGCGTGCGACAGTTGTTCGCCCATTTGCTTGCGCACCAATTCGGTATCGTCCGGATGCAAAACCAGGTGCGCATTCTGGTTGAAATGCGGCAAACTGCCGATTGCATCGCCGATGATCTTCAAAATTATTTCCGGTTTCGCCTGCAGGTGATCGCCCGCTATTTTGCGGGCGATTTCCAGCGACAAGTCCAGCAATGATTGGGCCAGTTGTTCGTCCACTTGATTGAGCGCGTTCTGCAGGTTTTGCAGCAGCAAATGAATTTGTGCCGCCTCGGTGCGCGCCTGCTGGGCGCCGGCGGCATAACCCGTATCGCGGCCTTGCGCATAACCCTCGTCATATGCCTGCTGGCGGAGGTTCTCCAGCTCTGCGGCGCCGCTCAGGCGTTTATCGCTATTGTGCGAATCGAACGAAGCCAGCTCCCAGCGTTCGAACGCCGTCAGTTGCTCCTTGGTGATGATTACGCTAGACATAGGTTTCTTCCGCGCCTCCGCCTATTGTAACTTGGCCTTCATCGGCCAGGCGGCGCACAATCTTGAGGATTTCCTTCTGGTTGGATTCGACTTCGCTGAGCTTGACCGGCCCTTTCATTTCCAGATCCTCGCGCATCATTTCGGAAGCGCGTTTGGACATGTTCTTGAAAATCTTCTCGCGCAACTCTTCGCTGGCGGCTTTGAGGGCGACAATCAAAGACTCGGACTGAACTTCGCGAAGAATGAGCTGGATGCCGCGATCGTCGATATCCAGCAGGTTTTCGAAGACGAACATTTTGTCTTCGATTTTTTGTGCCAGTTCCGCATCGTAATTGCGCACATTGTCCATTATTTCCGTTTCCAGCGCGCCGCCCATGAAATTGAGGATTTCTGCGGCAGTGCCCACTCCGCCCTGCAATCTTTTTTTCCCGGATCCGCCGCCGGCCATGAGCTTGCCCAGCACGTCGTTGAGTTCGCGCAGTGCTACAGGCTGCACGCTATCCAGCGTGGAAATGCGCAACAGCACATCGTTTCGGGTGCGCTCGGTAAACGCTTTGAGAATTTCGGCGGCCTGATCGGGTTCCAGATGCACCAGGATGGTCGCGATGATCTGGGGATGTTCGTTGCCGATCATTTCGGCCACGGCGGACGCCTCCATCCATTTCAGGCTTTCGATGCCTTCGGTGTCGCTATTGTGCATGATGCTGTCAATCAATCCGGCAGCCTTGTGGTCGCCGAGCGCCTTGATGAGCATGGCGCGGATGTAGCTGTTGGGATCCATGCCGACGGTCGTCTTGGTTGCCGCGGTGACCACGAAATCCTGGAACACCCCCGCAATATCCTCGCGGCTGAGGTTTTTCAGCGTCATCATGGCCGCGCTGATTTTTTGCACTTCCTTGGGTTCGAGATGCCTCAGCACTTCGGCGGCCTCGTCTTCGCCCAGCGACAGCAGGAAAATCGCGCTTTTCTCGACCCCTTTTTCAAGCGCCTCAGCCATGGCCCACCCACTCCTTGACTACGCTGGCGACGATCTTGGGCTCCTGTTTCGCGATTTGGCGGGCTGTTTGCAGGTTTGTCTCGTAGGATGCTTTCTGCATGATGTGTTCCGGTGTTTCGTTTGGGTTCTGTTCGACAAATTCTTCAGCCTTAAATTCCGGAACAACAAACAACGGGTGCAAGGCGGGCTTGATAACGCGGAATACCACGAACAGCATGGCTGCGGCAATCAGCATGTACTTGAGCAGATCCTTCGCCAGTTCGATCGTGTCCGGCTGTTTCCAGAACGGTAGCTCTTCGACCGTTTCCTTGGTTTCGTTAAAGGCCGCGACCTGGACATTCAGGGTGTCGCCGCGGTTCTGGTCGAAGCCCACCGCATCCCTGACCAAGTTGTTGATTTGTTCTTTTTCCGCGTCGCTCAAAGGCCTGCTGGTGGTCTTGCCCTTGGCGTCGGTTGCCTTGCGGTTGCCGTTTACCACCACCGCCACGGACAAGTGTTTGATGGAGCCCACCGGCGATATCGTGTGGCGTATGGTGCGATCCACCTCGTAGTTCACCGTAGATTCTTTTTGCAGGTTGGATACATTGGGGTTGCTGCCGGTTGCAGCACCCTTGGCCGGGGCTGCTGCCGAGACTATCGGCGCGGTTGCCGGAACCGGGGGCTGGTTGGTCAGCGCGCCGGGAACGCCGCTCGCACCGAGTCCCGAGCCGTTTATCACTTCGGTGCTTTGTTGGCTGCGTACCGAGCTCTCGTTGGGGGGCTGATTCGGTTTGTAGATTTCCGACGTTTGTTCGGTGCGAGAAAAATCGACATTGGCGGACACTTGCGCGCGCACATTGTTCGCGCCGAGCATCGGGGTCAGCAAAGCCTCGATGCGCCTGACGTAACTCTGTTCGATCTGTTGCACATATTTGAGCTGGCTCGGATCCAGCCCTTCGATGCTGTTGCCGTCATGGCTGGAGCTCAGCAACGTGCCGTTCTGGTCCACCACGGTCACATTTTTGGCGGACATTTCCGGTACGCTGCTGGAAATCAGGTGAATGATCGCGCTGACCTGCGCGGAATCGAGCAACCGGCCGCCCTGCAATGAGAGCACCACGGACGCGCTGGGTTTTTGCTGCTCCTTGACGAATACGCTGGGCTTGGGGATGGCCAAATGTACGCGTGCGGCGGCGACTGCGCCGATGCTTTCCACCGAGCGCGCCAACTCGCCTTCCAGCGCGCGCTGGTAATTGACCTGTTCGGCAAATTGGGTGATGCCGAACTTCTGGTTTTCCATCAGCTCGAAGCCGACATTCCCCCCCTTTGGAAGCCCCTGCGAAGCCAGCTTCAACCTGGCCTCATGCACTTTATTGGAGGACACCATCAACGCCCCGCCACCCTCGGCAAACTTGTAGGGAATATTCATTTGCTGCAACGACTCGATGATCGCCCCGCCGTCGCGGTCGGATAAATTGCTGTACAGCAAGCGGTAATCGGGGGTTTGGCCCCACATCCACACCCCGGCGATGAGCGCGAACAACGCCGCAACCCCAACCCCCAAGCCCATTTTCTGCTGGATGTTGAGTTGTCCGAATTGATTTTTCGCCTTGATTCCCTGTTCAGCCATATGCACACCCAGAAGCCACGCGGGCATTACGCGTATTATCGGCCGCAGCAGGTCTTTTGAACACCTGAATAGGGGTGGAAACCAGCGTCTTTTCCCATTATAAAAATGGCGGTTTGCCGGGTATTGTGCGCATACTTGAAAAAGGAGGCAAAAAGTGGATACCTCGGCAGTGAATAGCTTATTGGCGCAGATGCGTGCCGCGGCGGCGGCAGCGGGGTTGCGCGAACCAAGCCAGGCAGCGCAAACCGGAAAAGTGGATTTTGCGGAGTTGCTGAAATTATCACTGGATGGAGTGGCGCAGGCGCAGGCCAAATCCGAAGCCATGCAGAAGGCATTTGTGCTGGGCGACAACAGCGTCAGCCTGAGCGACACCATGATTTCGATGCAAAAAGCCGGCATCAGTCTCCAGACCACCATTCAGGTGCGCAACAAGGTTGTGCAGGCTTATAACGACATCATGAACATGCAGGTCTGATTGCTGCTGCTGAATTCAAAACTATCTTGAGAACCGTAGCTTAATCCGCAGATTACACAGATTTACGCAGATTTTCACGCGGTTGCAATTGATGTAATCCTCGCTAGGGGATTACCAGATGATTCTGATAGCCGTTGTTTAATCTTGCGTAATCCGTGTAATCTGCGGATTCAATCGCCGTTTCCGCATTTAAAGTTCAAACTTGCATCCCGACAAAATGACTGTCGCCGAACGTCTATCGCTATACATCCAACTCACGCGCCTGCACCGCCCGATCGGCATCCTGCTGCTGCTGTGGCCGACGCTGTGGGGCGTGTGGATCGCGGGCGGAGGCCATCCTGCCTGGCGCATCGTGCTCATTTTCGTGCTCGGCACCGCGCTGATGCGCTCCGCCGGATGCGCCATCAACGACTACGCGGATCGCCACATCGACAAGCACGTCAAGCGCACCCAGGAGCGCCCCGTCACCAGCGGGCGCATCGCGCCCGGCGAGGCTTTATGGGTGGCGGCGGCGCTGGCTATTGCTGCCTTCCTGCTGATCCTGCCGCTCAATAATCTGACACTGCTGCTCTCGGTTCCGGCGGTGTTGCTCGCCGCCAGCTACCCGTTCACCAAACGCTTCTTCGCCATCCCGCAAGCCTATCTCGGCATCGCGTTCGGCTTCGGCATCCCGATGGCCTTCGCCGCACAACTCGGCAGCGTGCCGCCGGTAGCGTGGCTGCTACTCATCGCCAATGTATTCTGGGCAATCGCCTATGACACCGAATACGCGATGGTGGATCGCGACGACGACATCCGGCTCGGTATTCATTCCTCGGCGCTGTTCTTCGGCAAATACGACGTGGCGGCGGTGATGGCCTGTTATATCATTACGCTGGCCTTGTTGGCGTGGGCGGGGCAGGTAACGGGAGCGGGTTGGGCATTTTATGCGGGATTGTCGCTCGCGGCGGGTATCGCGCTGTACCACTACACCCTGATCAAAAACAAAAGCCGCGAAGCATGCTTCGCGGCTTTTTTGCATAACAACTGGTTCGGTGCGGCGGTATTCGCGGGCATCGCGCTGGATTATCTTGCGCGCACCCCATAGCGCGTTATACCAATTCTAAATCAATCGTGCATTGTATGTAGGGCGGGCTATGCCCGCCGGATCAAGTTGTCGGGCAAAGCCCGACGATTATTTTACTTTTGGAATGGAATTATTCCTCCAGTAAACTGCGCAGCATCCACGCATTTTGCTCATGCACCATCATGCGTGCCGAGAGCAGATCGACGGTCGGCTGATCACCGGCTTTTTCCGCGACCGGCAATAGCTCGCGGGCGGTGCGTACCACGGTTTCCTGCCCATCGACCAGTTGGCGGATCATCTCCTTTGCATTGGGCACACCGCTGGCATCCTTGATGCTGCTCAACGCGGCGAATTCCTTGTAAGTGCCGGGCGCAGGGTAGCCCAGCCCGCGGATGCGCTCGGCGACCATGTCTACTGCCAGCCAGATTTCGTTGTACTGGGTCATGAACATCAGGTGCAGGGTCTGGAACATCGGCCCGGTGACGTTCCAGTGGAAGTTATGGGTTTTGAGGTAAAGGGTGTATGTATCGGCCAGCATGCGCGACAGGCCTTCGGCGATCTTCTTGCGGTCTTTTTCGGCAATACCGATATTGATGGTGGTTTTGCTCATGATGTTCTCCTTTGATTTGACGAATAAACAACGGAAATCCATTTAACCCAGATTGTTCATTAGAACAACACCTCATTGAAAAATAAGGGAAATCTCTAATGGATTCCATTAGAAACCCATTCAAAACAGGCGTTTTATGGCCTAATGGACAATCTGGGTTTAATGATGCAGAAAGACAGTTGCACTCTATACCTCATGGCTCAAAATTTCCACTACACTTGCAACATGGCTAATACAGATCAACCCTACCGCGAAAATCCGCTGCTCAGGCTGAGTTATAACCTGATTGCGCCCTTCTATGATTTGGTCTTGAAGCATCCGCTATCAAAGGCGCGTGCCAGTTCGCTGCGTGCCTTGCCGTCCGATGCCCCTGGAAAAGTTTTGATCAGCGGCATCGGCACCGGGTTGGACTTGCCGTTACTGCCTGCAATGCATCGCTACACCGCCCTTGATTTCAACGCCGCGATGCTGTCCCGCGCCAGGATACGGGACACGGAATTGCAGGTGGATTGGGTGCTGGGCGACAGCATGGCCTTGCCGTTCGCTGACGCGCAATTCGATCATGCCGTGCTGCATCTCATCCTCGCTGTCGTGCCTCAACCCGCGCGATGCCTGAGCGAGGCCGTACGTACAGTCAAGCCCGGCGGCACGATCATCATCCTCGATAAATTCCTGCGGCCGAAACAACTTGCCTTGATGCGCCGCGCGATTAACCCGTTGTTGCGCCAAATTGCGACGAGAACGGATGTGGTGTTCGAAGATGTGCTGCGCGAAGTGCCGGGGTTGCAACCGGTCAGCGATGTGCCGCTGCTCGCCGGAGGCTGGTTTCGCGGGATCGTGCTGCGGAAAGATTAAATCATTATCGCCCCTACTAATCTTACTGTGTCACAAAGCGCTGAAGGGCGCATTGCGGCGTTAAAACCGGGCTCAAAATGCTCATTTACTCCATGTAAACTCCGCTTTTTGCGAGTTGGGCGGCAACGGCAAGCCGCCCATCCCTGCTTGACCCACTTCGCCCGATTTTGCCTTGCACTGCATCCCTTGATCGCTTTGTGACACAGTAAG
>JACREB010000052.1 GCA_016218475.1 Nitrosomonadales bacterium
CGGAATCATGCCACGAACGGATCAATGACCACCAAACCAGCGATGCGTTTGAAGTCGCCGGTGTTGCACGTCATCAGAGGCAGGTTCTCAACCAGCGCACTGGCGGCGATGATGGCGTCGGGTAGTTTGATCGTGATGGTAGAACGGATGTCGATAACCAGCGCGACGATGGTGGGAGTAAGGGGGATTTCCATCAGTTGGGCCAGCAGCACTTCGGTTTCGCGTCGACTGTCCGCCGTGTGGCCGTTCCAGCCCAGCAATTCCATGCGTGTGACCACCGAATAGCGCGCCTGGTTGGCAATGGCGTTGTCTATGCGTGACAAGACCGACGCTTGGGCATTGCCACTGAGCGCATGAATCAGAACATTGGTGTCAATCAGGCAGGGCATCAGCTACGGTTTTCCCAGCCGCGACCATCCCATTCGGCGCGCATGTCGGCTGCCAGTTGACCTATTTGTGCCTCCCCCGTTTTTGGCCAGGCACCTCGCGCTGACGCAAGAGCTGCCAGGACGCGCTTTTTGCGTTGATCTTCATCCAGCGCTTCGGTGACGTTGCTTCTTGTCGCGATGAATTCAACAAAGTCATACACCTCGGCCTGTTTTTCCTGCGGCAAAGTTTGTAGCCGCTGGTGAATCAATTCGGCGTAGCCCATGCTTTTCCCCTCTAATCAACAGTGTTCAGATCGGCATTAGACAACGCCGACCGCAATTCTTCAACCTCCCCCACACACAAAAAAACATCCTCGGCACAGAGAGGCATAACGAGCTAAGCGGCGGCGCGCTTTTGCGCAGACCCGCATGACTGCTGGGTTGAGCATAGAACCAGAACGACGAACAAGAAAATGAAGTGGGGGTGAAGTGCTTGAATTTCTAGCACCAGGCTGGCACATATTTGTCCTCCGAGCCAGCCACCTCCGCCACACACCGTTCCGTGGGAACAGTCTGTCACCCCCAGAGGCCGTCAAAAACTTTGTTAACATGACAACCTCCTTTCTCACCAGCGGGCACAAGCCCCACCGAAAAACCGTTCGAACCCCCTTGTGAAAGGAGGCTCGGCAGAGAGTATGGGAATCGAACCCATGAAGGGATTACTCCCTTACCAGATTATCAATCCGGCGCAATCGACCGCTCTGCCAACTCTTGAAAAGTTATTGCCTTTCCACAGGTGGCTGAATGGAGGCATCGTAAGCTAACAATGAACACGATGCAATCGCTCCGATGTTGCCCAACGTTCAAATTCATCAGCGCTGCGCGGCTTCATCGCGCAGCGCTGGTGAAATGATGGGTTGGGCATCATCGCGAGTACATGTACTTTGGGGCGCTCGCGTTTCGTCTCCGGATAAGACCCGGCGCTGACGTGTGTCCGTGGTGACGAGGATGCGGTAATCGCCGCGCCCTTTGCTGTTGGCATCGAAGTTGGCGATAACGTCGCGGCGCTGTTCGGGGCTGGAGTCCGAGCTAAACAGCAGGGTCTTGGGTTCAACTTCTTTTTTGATGCGTTCCGCCAGATAACGGGCGGTGTCGGCAAACTCGCTAAAGATGATGAGTTTCCCGGCTGTAAAGCCCGGCTGCGTTGTAAGCTCGCGCTCAAACTCTACCCATTTTGGGTCGCGTTTCACACTTGCCCATGATTGCTTGATCGCGCGCAGCGTGTCTGGGTCTGACTCAACATGCTGGCGAAAAACAGGGGTGAATTCCGTAGCGGAAAACTTCTCCACCTTTTCCGCCAGAATGAGCGCTTCGATGGCGGCATCGTCACCATCCTCCATGAACTCCAGCACCTTGTGGCTATACTTCTGGCTGGTATAAACGAAGCCATCCTCAAAGGCCTGCAAAACAAGCTCGTGAGTTTTGATGAACCGGTCACCCAACACTCGCAACACGAAGCCTACTGTCGGTTTCCAGAATGTTAGCCCGTCATCCTCTAATTCGCCGTAAACGCCGCCTGAATATCGCGCGTTGTTGCGCCGCTTGCGATGAGCGCACGCACGATCAAATCCAGCGAAACTGAAGGATCGCCCGCTTCAATTTTTGCAATGCGCGATTGGCTCGATTTCATGCGTTGCGCCAAGTCAATTTGCGAGAGCTTGCGTTTGATGCGCGATTTTTTTACCGCGCTGATCAGCGAGAGCTTGAGCGCGACGAGCCGCGCTTCTTCATCGCTTAGTTGCAGAAATTCCTCCGCGCTTCCGACTTTCCAGCCTGCGGCCTGGAGGCGCTCTAATTTGTCAGTCTTCATGGAATTTACCCTCCCGCTAAATTGATTTGTAGTGTTTCAGTCTCGCTTTGCAAACGTCAATTACCGGCTGTGGCGTTTGGCTTGTTGTTTTTGCAAACACTTCAAGAATCACGATGGCTACCGTATCGATGTAGTACACAATGCGCCAAGTGTGATTTTCGTCTGGAATTCTCAATTCATGACAGCCGCGACCGATACCGGGCATTGGCCTTGAGTGTGGCAGCGATATATTGATGCCCTCTTGCAGGTGTCGCAATAAAACACCCGCTTCAATCCTTGCCCCGGCAGAAAAAGGTGGCGTTTTAACTTCGCCATGCAGCCACACCAAAGGTTTCCGCTGCTTATTCACGCAATGAATTGTATGTCAATATTGACATACTCGCAAGGTGTATTCGCAAGGGCGGTGGCCTTGTTGTTTCTGTTGCCTATGCATGTTGCCATCATTCCGCCGTATCTCTATTGCTCGCAGCAGGAGCGCCCAACGCTTGGAGGCTCAGCCCCTCAATCTCCTGCAACGATTTCCCCGCAATCCCCTGCAAGTCGCCATACATCCCAACCGTCGCCCCCATCACGCGCTCGATCTGCTCCTCGCGCTTGGCCCATTGCTTCATGATCGCCTTGCGCTCCTTGTCGAGGTCTTCCTGCATGGTGGAAAACGCTTCGACGATGGCTTCCACGCGCTGGCGGAAGCGCGGGCCGGTGAGGTACTGGTAGACCATTTCTGTCTTGGTCTGCTGGCCTTCGGATGATTGCCGCGCGAGGACGACTTCCAGCAAGGTCTGGCGCAATATCATCGCTACCGGCAAGGCGGCGCGCGGGTGTGTTACCCAGACGCCTTCCAGCATTTCGAAGGTTTCGACGCCCTTCGGCAATATCTGGCTCACGATCACGGCGATTTCCGCCTTCGCGGTGCGCTGGTCGTCGCGAAGTTTTGCCAGCCAGGCATCGCTCCAGTTTTTGGTGCGTTTGAATTCCCACAAGATGGTGCCACCAGACTGGCCGCCCGCGCCGATAATGCGATGCAGCACGTCCCCGCCGAATTCGCCCTTGGGCACCGGCTCGATGGCGTCGAAAGGGAATTTGCTGCGCAGCAGGTTTTCGATTTCCAGCTCCTGCACTTCGCCCTGCAATTGTTGCGAGCCCTGCTCGGCCCTGCGCTTGAGGTCTTCGATCTGCTTCTGCATCGCGGCGATGGTCTGCTCTTTCTCCATCACCTTGAGTTTTTGCTCGTCTTCGGCTTCTTTTTTGGCCTGCGTGCGGACTTCGGTCAACCCGTCCTGCACCCGTTTTTCGACCGTGAGTTCCAGCTCGCGCCTGGCATCGTCCAGCTCACGCTGCTTCTTGATGAGTTCGGCCTGCGCCTTTTGCGCCTCTGCCAGTTTGTTATTGTTTGCTTTCAGCACCTCTTGTAATTCGGCCAGCTCGCGCGCCTTGCTTTCCAGTTCGGCAGCGCTGGCAAGTTTGGCTTTCTTCGATTCTTCCGCAATGACGCGGACGCGCTCCGCTTTCAACTGTGCCGCGACCTGGTCGGCGACCTGGTCGTCGAGTTTGCGCTTGTCTTCCGCGAGCTGCTTTTCCTTGTCGCGCATGGCCTGTTCGCGCTTGGCGATGTCGCTGTCTTTTTGGGCCAGTTGTTGCTCGTACTGCTGGCGTGTCGCCGCAATCAGCGGCGCAGCCAGCGATTCGGTGAGCTTGATCTCGGCCTTGCAGCTCGGGCAGGTGATGGTCGGTTCGGTCATGGCCTTATTCTCCCAGTTAACCTTCTTGCCCGGAAGTGTATCTCAGCCGTGCGGGCCATGCCCGCATACCCGCCAAATTTTCTGCTTCAAACCACTTGAAATCCAGAACTCCGCCCCAATTAACCACCAGTCGAAATCAGGAGGACGCATGGAACAAAACGAAACCAATCCGCAACTTGAACAGCAAACAGCTCCGGCAAGCACCGAACACGCTACAGCCAACACGCCGGAAATCATGCCCAGCCTGGAGGAAATGCTCAAGGAAGCCGAGCGCAAGGCGCAGGAGCATTATGACGCGTGGATGTATGCCAAGGCCGAGGGCGAAAATATCCGCCGCCGCGCGGCCGATGATGTCGCCAAGGCGCAAAAATTTGCCGTGGAGCGTTTTTCCGGCGATATGCTGGCGGTGAAAGACAGCCTGGAAGCCGGCCTGGCGGTCACCACGGCAAACGTGGAAAGCTTCAAGAGCGGCATGGAACTGACGCTGAAGCAGCTCTCCGGCGTGTTCGAGAAATTCAGCATCAAGGAAATCAACCCGCTCGGCGAAAAGCTGGACCCGCACAAACATCAGGCGATCGGCATGGTGGATAGCGAACAGCCCGCCAATACCGTGGTCAGCGTGATGCAGAAGGGCTACACGCTGAATGACCGCGTGCTGCGCCCGGCGCTGGTGATGGTGGCGAAGGGGAAGGAATGAGCTTGTAGCCGGTAGCTTGTAGCGGGTAGCCAACCCGGTTTTGCTACCCGCTACGAGCTACAAGCTACAGGCTTCCAGCTACTTGAAATATCCATCGCCGCCCCTATGTTAGGCGACAAGGCAACAATAGCATTCAACTATCAAGCATCCAACAGAAAGGAAAAGCATCATGGGAAAGATTATCGGTATTGACTTGGGCACGACCAATTCCTGCGTGGCCATCATGGAAGGCGGCAAGACCAAGGTGATCGAGAACGCCGAGGGCGCGCGCACCACGCCGTCCATCATCGCCTACATGGAAGACGGCGAAATCCTGGTCGGCGCGGCAGCCAAGCGCCAGGCCGTAACCAACCCGAAG
>JACREB010000004.1 GCA_016218475.1 Nitrosomonadales bacterium
AGCGGGTCAAGCAGGGATGGGCGGCTTGCCGTTGCCGCCCAACTCGCAAAAAGCGGAGTTTACATGTAGTAAATGAGCATTTTGAGCCTGATTTTAACGCCGCAATGCGCCCTTCAGCGCTTTGTGACACAGTAAGAATAGCATGCACTCTTCTTTCGCGGGCGGAATAGCCGGCAATTTGGCGTTGTTGCCGCATGGTCGAATGGTCGGGTTATTTGTAATTTCGAGCCCCTGTTTCTCCTCTTGCAAGCAGTAGTGCGTTCGTGCTCTCGAAATCGCTGGAACGCGAAATCCGCTTGCTTTGTCATTGCCTGGGCGATGTGGTTTAATCGCGCCTATGAAATTCCCTTTCAAGAACATCGCGCTGATCGGCAAACACAAGGATCCGGAAATTGCGGGGCCGCTGTTGCGCCTGGCCGCATTTTTGTCGTCCAGGGATCTGAATGTGGTGGTGGGAGATAGCCTGACTACCGAGCAGATCGAATCCAGCCCTTACCCGGCGATGAGCCTGGATGAAATGGCCCATGCGGTCGATCTGGCCATCGTCATCGGCGGCGATGGCACCATGCTGAATATCGCGCGCACCCTGTCGCCGCATCAGGTGCCGCTGGTCGGGGTGAATCGGGGCAGGCTCGGTTTTCTCACCGATCTCACATTGGATAACATGCAGGACAGCATCGCGGCGATGCTGGACGGCAAGTTCGTCACCGAGCAGCGTTTGCTGCTGTCGGCGCGCGTATTGCGCGACGATGTTGAAGTATTCAGCGGGCTGGCTTTCAACGAGGTTGCGGTGCATCGCAACCATATCAGCAGCATGGTCGAGTTCGAAGTGCGCATCGACGGCGAATACCTCTACAACCAGCGGGCCGATGGTTTGATCGTGGCGACGCCCACCGGTTCGACCGCTTATGCGATGTCGGCGGGCGGCCCGATATTGCATCCCAGCCTGGATGTGCTCGAACTGGTTCCGGTGTGCCCGCATACGTTGAGCAATCGCCCCATCGTCGTGAAAAGCTCGTCGGTGCTGGAAATTCTGATGCACCGCAGCGGCGATATCAGCGTGCGCTTCGACAGCCATACCAGCTACGGGTTGGAGTTGCACGACAAGATCATCGTCGCGCGCCATCCCGAGCCTGCCTGCCTGCTGCACCCGGTGGGGCACAGCTATTACCACACGTTGCGCGAGAAGCTGCTCTGGAACCGGACTCTGTAAATGCTGAAATTCCTGTCCATCCGCGATTTTGTCATCGTCTCCTCGCTTGAGCTGGATTTCTCTTCCGGTTTCACCGCGCTGACCGGCGAGACCGGCGCGGGCAAATCCATCCTGATCGACGCGTTGTCGCTGGCGCTCGGCGAACGCGGCGACGCGGCCATGGTGCGCAACGGCTGCGAGCGCGCCGAGATCGCAGCCGAATTTGATATTGCCGGACTGCACCATTTTCAGGCATGGCTGGCCGGGCAGGAACTGGCGGGCGACGAGGGCGTGTGCCTGCTGCGCCGCGTGCTGGATGCCAGTGGACGTTCGCACGGTTTCATCAACGGGCGCAGCGCCACCCTGCAACAGATGCGCGAGGCGGGGGAGCAGTTGCTGGATATCCACGGCCAGCACTCACATCAATCGCTGGTGCGCCCGGACGCGCAGCGCATGTTGCTGGACGGTTATGCGGGCGTGGCGGCGGATGCGGAGAAAGTCGCAGCCCTGCACCGCGATTGGCAAGTCTTGCGCCGCCGCCGCATCAGCCTCAGCGAAAACGCCGGGGCGGTGGCCGCCGAGCGCGAGCTGTTGCGCTTCCAGCGCGACGAGCTCGAAGGGCTGGGTTTCAACGCCGCCGATTGGCAGGAACTTCAAGCAGACTATGCGCGCCTCGCCCATGCCGCGAGCCTGCTGGAGACCGCCGCATTCGGCATCGAAACCCTGGGCGAAGCGGACAACGCGTGCCTCGCGCAACTCAATGCGCTGGCGGCGCGCCTGCGCGACGGTATGGCGCACGATGCCAGCCTGGGCGAAACGCTGCGCATGCTGGAAAGTGCGCAGGCCGAGTTGCAGGAGGCCGTGTATGCGTTGCGGCATTACCAGCAGCGCCTCGATACCGACCCGCAACGCCTGCACGAACAGGAACAACGCATCCGGAATGTGATGGATGCCGCGCGCAAACACCGCGTCGCGCCGGAACTGCTGGACGAAGCCTTGCAGCGCATCGTGGCGCGCCTGGCCGAGCTGGGCGGCGACGCCGATCTGGCCGCGCTGGAGCAGCAGGAAAAATCCGCGCAGCAAAGCTATCTGGCTGTGGCGAAAAAATTGACGGCAGCGCGCAAGAAAGCCGCCGACAAGCTGGCGCATGAGATCACCGCCGCGATGCAGACGCTGGCGATGCAGGGCGGCAGCTTCGCCGTGGCGCTGCCGCCGCTGGCAGAAGGAAGCGCTTGTGGCCTGGAGACGATAGAATTCCATGTCGCCGCCAATCCCGGCGTGCCGCCGCGCAGCTTGGCGAAGGTCACATCGGGCGGCGAATTGTCGCGCATCAGCCTGGCGATCCAGGTCGCCGCAATCCGGGTCGCCGGCGTGCCGACGCTGATCTTCGACGAAGTGGACAGCGGCATCGGCGGGCGCGTCGCGGAAATTGTCGGGCATTTGCTGAAAAAACTGGGCAGGAATTATCAGGTGTTGTGCGTGACGCATTTGCCGCAGGTCGCCGCCGCCGCAGACCATCAGTGGCAGGTGAGCAAGGCGGCGGAAAACGGCGTCACGCTGAGCCATATCGCCGTGCTGGACGGTGTGCAGCGCGTCGAGGAGATCGCGCGCATGCTGGGCGGCGTGAAAATTACCGGCACGACGCGCAAACATGCGGCGGAGATGTTGGGTGTTGCCGCTTGAGGTATCATGCAGCGGTTTTGGATTAAAAAAGAAGTTAAAACCCGAAATGCGTAGGGGCGCGGTGAATCTCGCCTCTACGGCTACGGCATTTTGCCATTGATTGAAAATTCGGAATTTCGAGAATTACGACTATGCGCGCCAAACTGATTTTGTTTTCCATGCTGCTGGCTTCATGCAGCGATATTCCTGTGCCGTCGATGCCTTCTGTTCAGTTGCCGACCGCATACAAAATGGAAATCCGCCAGGGCAATTACATCACGCCGGAGATGCGCGAAAAATTGAAACTGGGGATGAACAAATCGCAAGTCCGCTATGTGCTTGGCACGCCGATGATCAGCGACGCGTTCCACGGAAACCGGTGGGATTATGTGTACCGCCTAGAACGGGACGGCGAAATCGTCGAAGAGCAGCGCCTGACGCTGTATTTCGATGGGGATAACCTGGTGAAAATCGATGATGGCAAGCAGGCTCAAGGCGGTCAATCACAGCAATGATTTTCAGGTTGTTTTGTGCCGCTGACTGGCGCGTTAAAGAGGAGCATGATGAGCAAAATAAAAATAGCCGTCGCCGGCAGCGGCGGACGCATGGGGCGCGCCCTGCTGGAAGGCGTGGCGCAAGCGGATGATCTGGTGTTGCACGCCGCGCTGGAACACGGCGTCAGCCCGCTGCTCGGCAAAGATGCCGGTGAGCTTGTTGGTGCGGCCTGCGGCGTAAAGATCAGCGCGGATGCTCAAGCCGCCCTGCAAGGGGCGGACGTACTGATCGACTTTACCCGCCCGGAAGGCACGCTGCATCACCTCGATATCTGCCGCAAGCTGGGCGTAAACATGGTGATCGGCACGACCGGTTTCAGCGCGCAGCAAAAGGCGCAACTCGGCGCGGCGGCGCAACAGATCGGCATCGTATTCGCCCCCAACATGAGCGTCGGCGTGAACCTGGTGTTCAAGCTGCTGGAAACCGCGTCGCGCGTGCTGGCGCACGGCTACGATATCGAAATCATCGAGGCGCACCACCGCCACAAGGTGGACGCGCCGTCCGGCACCGCGCTGGGCATGGGCGAGGTGGTAGCGCGCACCCTGGGGCGCGACCTGGCGCAATGCGCGGTCTATGGCCGCGAAGGCGTGACCGGCGAACGTGACCCTTCCACCATCGGCTTCGCCACGGTGCGCGGCGGCGACATCGTCGGCGACCATACCGTGCTGTTTGCCGGCACCGGCGAGCGCGTCGAAATCACCCACAAGGCCGGCAGTCGCGCCACTTTTGCGCTGGGCGCGCTGCGCGCCGCAAGATATCTGAAATCCAATCCGGCAGGCCTTTACGACATGCAGGATGTGCTGGGTTTGAAGTGATTCAATCGCCAAACCGGAAGTGAAATATCGTAGCCCGGTAGGATGCTGTGACGAAGGAACCGCATCGCTCGCGTGTCGAATGATGCGGTTCGCAAGCTCACCGCATCCTGCATCCTGCGTGCTGTAATACGATTGACATTGTCCGCGTGGGCACAAAAACGTGCCCACCCTACTTTTACTGTGTCACATAGCGATTAAGGGATGCAGTGCAAGGCAAAATCGGACGAAGTGGGTCAAGCAGGGATGGGCGGCTTGCCGTTGCCGCCCAACTCGCAAAAAGCGGAGTTTACATGGAGTAAATGAGCATTTTGAGTCCGATTTTAACGCCGCAATGCGCCCTTCAGCGTTTTGTGACACAGTAAAACTACGAAGCTGCATTTCTTTGCCGACATCCGCAACCGCATCGTCGGATGCACGCATTGCATTGATCCCAAATAATTCATTAGGCGGAACTGGCTCAAAACCCCCTCTGATATAACCACTAGTATAACAACACATAAATAACGAAACATGCATTATACTGTCGTACGCCCACCCCATGACGAGGAGCCAGCCATGCGACAGACCGTACTGCATCTTACCGACGAGGATCG
>JACREB010000056.1 GCA_016218475.1 Nitrosomonadales bacterium
ATGCCGCGCTCACAACCATGCTTCAGCGTATCGCCCCTACACCGCGTCAAGGGTGCGCTTCGCCAGGCTGCATAAGGCCGCAGCCTGCCCTTGACCCGGTTTCGGGGCTGTCTTTCACCACCCCACTAAAGCATTTTCTGTGCCTGAAAAAAACGCTGCGCCAGATTTACGCGGATTTCGATAGCCGTTCACATCAATATCCTCTTAAGGTTTTTTTCCGGCTTCACATGATGCACACGCTAGCCGCATCTGCGTTACCGCATTACACCTCCAGCATTTCCGCGCCAGACACCGTTTCAAGTTAATTCAGCCTAGCAGCCTGTCGGACTTGAAGGAAATCGGCTGCAAATTCGCCTGACCGGGGCATATTTCACCGCTTTTTTGGTCAATAGAGTGACTATTGGCCTGCAAAACCGGCAAAATCTGCCCTCGCCCAGCCAAATTTTGCGAGCGCCGCTTTGCGGCTTGCCTGCTTAACCCGCTTCGCTTCGATTCTTCAAGTCCGACAGGCTGCTAGACTTTGCCGCGCAAAGTATGCAAAATCGTGCCGTTTTTGATAATTATGGCCTGAGCGAATAACCCAGTATGGACAAAATCGGCAAGTATGAAGTTGTGCGCGAACTCGGTGCCGGTGCGACCAGCACCGTGTATCTCGCAAACGATCCATTCAGTAAACAACCGGTCGCCATCAAGCTGATTAACCTGAAGACTTTGAGCGACCCCCATCGTTCCAAGATATTCCGCAAGCTGCTGATGACAGAGGCGTCCCTGGCGGGAAAATTGTCGCATCCCCATATCGTAAAAATTCTGGATGCGGTGATGGAAGAGGACACCAATTACGTCGTGATGGAATACGTCGAGGGAAGCACGCTCGAAAAATATGCCGAAGTGGAAAACCTGCTGCCGATCAGCACGGTTGCGGAAATCACCTACAAGTGCTGCAAGGCTCTCGAATACGCGCAAAATCAGGGCGTAATCCACCGCGACATCAAACCGGCCAATATCCTGTTGCAAGGTGAAACCGACATCAAGATTGCCGATTTCGGCGCCGCCGTGATACAGACAGACCGCACCGCCACGCAAATAGTCGGGATAGGTTCACCTGCCTATATGTCGCCGGAACAGGTTGAGGAATCGGAACTGAACCATCAGACCGACATCTATTCGCTGGGTGTGGTGATGTACAAGTTGCTTACCGGCAAACTGCCGTTCGATACCGACAGCCACGTGAGCACGGTTTACCATATTCTCAATGTGGACCCGCCGCCGCCCAGCTCGCTTCGCCGTGATGTCCCGCCGGAGATGGATGCGATTGTGCGGCGCGCAATGGAGAAAAAAACGTCAAAACGTTACCAGACCTGGTATGAGTTTTCACGCGATCTGGTCGTATTTTTCAAGCAAACCGTTCCCGAACAGACGGAAATTTTCGATACCGAAAAATTCGATACGCTACGCACCCTTGAATTCTTCAAGAACTTCAGCGATGTGGAACTTTGGGATGTGCTGCGCATCAGCAAATGGAGAAAAGCATCGGACTCCGAACAAATTCTGCATGAAGGCGACAGCGGGCGTTCATTTTATGTGCTGGCGCATGGCACGGTGCGCGTGGTCAAACAGGGCAAATGGCTGTGCCTGCTGCATCGCGGCGACTGCTTCGGCGAAATGGCGCACCTTGCCGACCAGGGTTTCAGGCGTAGCGCCGATGTGATCGCCAAACACGATGTGTTATTGATTGAAATCAGCCCCGATGCACTGGCGAGCGCGTCGACCGGGTGCCGTTACCAGTTTGTCGATGCGTTTCTGCATATATTGGTGAAGCGTTTGACGGCAGCCAATACCCGCATCTCGTTCCTGGAAGCGGAATAACAATACCTGCTCGCTGCCACGCGAGTAATAAACTGATCTTGTTGTAGAATCAAACATGAGCAAAGCATTCATGCGTGAAATGGATTCAGCAGGCAAATCGCAAAACGATATCGCCGATGATGAGCTTGAACCTTCTATTAAGTTGCCGGCAGGCGTCAAGAATTACATCACCCCCGGCGGATACCGAAAGCTGAAAGATGAACTGGAACAACTCTGGAAAATAGAACGCCCGGAACTGGTGAAGACCATTACCTGGGCGGCGTCCAACGGCGACCGCTCCGAGAATGGCGATTACATCTACGGCAAAAAACGCCTGCGCGAAATCGACCGGCGCGTGCGTTTTCTGCGCAAACGCCTGGAACAGGCCGAGGTGGTCGATCCGGCGCAACGCGGGGAATGCGATCAGGTATTCTTCGGCGCAACGGTGACGGTTTGCGACGAAAACGGGTGTGAAAGCACTTACAGCATCGTCGGCGTGGATGAGGCTGATGTCGGATGCGGCTTGATCAGTTGGGTCTCGCCGTTGGCGCGGACGCTGCTCAAATTGCGCGAAGGCGAGATGGCGACATTGCGCACACCGTCCGGTGTCCAGGAACTGGAAATTCTGTCAGTGGCATATCGCGAACTGGGCTGACTCAATATGCGCCTCTCTTGGTACAATATTACCGTTCAAGCAGGATTATCGACACACTAACGAATCAGGAAAACGAATCATGAAAAAAATCGAAGCGATTATCAAGCCGTTCAAACTGGATGAAGTGCGTGAAGCGCTTTCAGAATTGGGTGTAAGCGGCCTAACCGTCACGGAAGTGAAAGGTTTCGGACGGCAAAAAGGCCATACCGAGCTGTATCGCGGCGCGGAATATGTGGTGGATTTTCTGCCCAAGATCAAGGTAGAGGTGGTAATTTCAGCAGATTTGCTCGATACGGCAGTCGAAGCGATCATCAATGCCGCACATACCGGCAAGATCGGCGATGGCAAAATTTTTATTTCGACAGTCGAGCAGGTCATCCGCATCCGCACCGGCGAAACCAACGAAACCGCACTGTAATCCCGTCAACCGGGATGCAATTTACCGGCCTGCCCGGCATGCGTATAATGCGCTCTTTGCCGGGGGTTGTTCCATGCGCATCATTCAAAAAGCACTCACCTTTGACGACATCCTGCTCGTTCCGGCCTACTCCAACGTATTGCCGCGCGATGTCAGCCTGCACACCCAGATCACCCGCAACATCAGCCTGAACATTCCGTTGCTGTCTTCCGCAATGGACACCGTCACGGAATCGCGCCTGGCGATTGCCCTGGCGCAAGAAGGCGGCATCGGTATCGTGCACAAAAACATGCCCGGGCACGCGCAGGCCGCCCAGGTCGCCAAGGTCAAGCGTTTTGAAAGCGGCGTGGTCAAGGAACCCATCACCATTACACCGGACATGACCGTGCGCAACGTGCTTGACTTGACACGTCAGCACAAGATTTCCGGCCTGCCGGTAGTGCAGGGCAAACAACTGGTTGGCATTGTGACCAACCGCGACCTGCGCTTCGAGAACAATCTGGACCAGCCGGTCCAGAACATCATGACACCGCGCGAGCGGCTGATTACCGTCAAGGAAAATGCCAGCCTGGAAGAGGCGCGCAACCTGATGCACAAGCATCGTATCGAGCGCGTGCTGGTGGTCAATGACGCGTTCGAGTTGCGCGGGTTAATGACGGTAAAGGACATCCTGAAATCCAGCGAGCATCCGTCTGCCAGCAAAGACAGCTTTGGCCGCCTTCGCGTCGGTGCGGCAGTCGGCGTGGGCGAAGGCACGGGAGAACGCATTGAATTGCTGGCCGATGCGGGCGTGGATGTGATCGTGGTGGATACCGCACACGGTCATTCACGGGGTGTACTGGAGCGTGTTAAATGGGTAAAAAATAATTTCCCTCAGGTTGACGTGATCGGCGGGAATATCGCCACCGGCTCGGCAGCCCAAGCTTTGCTGGATCACGGCGCGGACGGCGTGAAAGTCGGCATCGGCCCCGGTTCGATCTGCACCACGCGCATCGTCGCGGGCGTCGGCGTGCCGCAGATCGCCGCAATCCAGGGAGTGGCGAAAGCCTTGCAGGGAACCGGCGTGCCGTTGATCGCCGACGGCGGTATCCGTTTCTCCGGCGACATTGCCAAAGCCATTGCGGCGGGCGCGCATACCGTGATGCTGGGCGGATTATTTGCCGGGACAGAAGAGGCGCCCGGTGAAATCGAGCTTTATCAGGGGCGCTCCTACAAATCCTATCGCGGCATGGGCAGTTTGAGCGCGATGCAGCAAGGTTCCAGCGACCGCTACTTTCAGGAAGGCGGGGACAATCAGGACAAGCTGGTACCGGAAGGCGTCGAAGGGCGCGTGCCCTACAAGGGCAGCGTGCTGGCGGTGATACACCAACTGATGGGCGGCCTGCGTTCCAGCATGGGCTATCTCGGCTGCGCCGACATCGCCACCATGCACACCAAAGCCGAGTTCGTCGAAATCACCTCCGCCGGCATCCGCGAGTCGCATGTGCACGACGTGCAGATCACCAAGGAAGCGCCGAATTACCATATTGATTGAGCTAGTAGCTTGTGGCTGGTAGCGGGTAGCAGGAGCAAAAGCAATGCCGATTGAAAGTTACCGTTCGCTATTGGTTTGGCAGAAATCGGTGGATTTTGTTGTGCTGGTTTACCAGTTGTTTGGCAGGTTTCCCAAGAATGAACAATATGGACTGACCAGCCAGATGCAGCGCGCGGCGGTTTCCGTTCCGTCAAACATTGCAGAAGGAAAGGAACGTCAATCGGATCGGGATTTTGCCCGGTTCATAGCGATTGCGTTGGGCTCTCTGGCCGAGCTTGAAACACAGCTTTTGATTGCCCAGAGGCTCGGCTATTTGGACGAGGCCGACTTGCAAGTAGCAACGGCTCAAGCCGACGAAATAGGAAAGATGTTGCGCAGCCTACACAAAAAATTGAGTATTACAAATTAACTGAATTAGCGGGTAGCGAGTAGCTTGTAGCGGGTAGCTGAACCGTTTGGCTACCAGCTACCCGCCACAAGCTACGAGCTATTCATGCACAAAAAAATCCTCATCCTCGACTTCGGCTCCCAATACACCCAACTCATCGCGCGCCGTGTACGCGAAACGCATGTCTATTGCGAACTACATCCGTGGGATATGGCCGAGGCAGATATTCGCGCCTTTAAACCGGCGGGCATCATTCTTTCCGGTGGCCCCAACTCGGTGTATGAAGATGAAACACCCAAGGCGCCGCAGGCCGTGTTCGATCTGGGCGTGCCGGTGCTGGGCATCTGCTACGGCATGCAGACCATGGCGGCACAACTGGGCGGTGCGGTAGAAAACGGGCTGGTGCGAGAATTCGGCTATGCGGAAATCCGCGCGCAAGGGCATTCCGCGTTGCTGCGCGACATTCAGGATCGCGCCAATGCGCGAGGCCACGGGCTGATCGACGTATGGATGAGCCACGGCGATAAAGTGACTGCATTGCCGCCGGGTTTCTCGGTGATCGCCAGCAACGCCACCACGCCCATCGCCGGTATGGCAGACGAAAAGCGGCGTTATTACGCGCTGCAATTTCATCCCGAGGTGACCCATACCCATCAGGGCAAGGCGATGCTGAGCCGCTTTGTGCATGACATCTGCGGCTGCGCGCAAGACTGGAATATGCCGGACTACATCGGCGAGGCGGTAGAGAAAATTCTCGTGCAAGTCGGCAGCGACGAAGTGATTCTGGGATTGTCAGGCGGGGTTGATTCTTCGGTGGCGGCGGCGTTGATCCACCGCGCCATCGGCAAGCAGCTGACCTGCGTGTTTGTGGACAACGGTTTGTTGCGGCTGAACGAAGCAGAGCAGGTGATGGAGACATTCGCCAAAAATCTCGGCGTGAAGGTGATACATGTAGATGCCAGCGCAGAGTTCCTGCATCATCTGGCGGGCGTAACCGATCCCGAGCAGAAACGTAAAATCATCGGGCGCGAGTTCGTCGAAGTGTTCCAGCGCGAAGCCAAAAAATTGCCGCAGGCAAAGTGGCTGGCGCAGGGCACGATCTATCCCGATGTGATCGAAAGCGCGGGAACCGGACGCCCCGGCGCGGATCGCATCAAATCGCATCACAACGTAGGCGGCATGCCGGATCACCTCCGATCTCGGCTGGTCGAGCCGCTGCGCGAAC
>JACREB010000054.1 GCA_016218475.1 Nitrosomonadales bacterium
GCAGGAACAGAGCCAGGGCATCGAGCAGGTCAACACCGCGATCACCCAGATGGACGAAGTCACGCAGCAGAACGCCGCGCTGGTCGAAGAAGCGGCCGCGGCGGCGGAATCGCTGGAAGAGCAGGCGCAGAGCCTGTCGGTATCGGTGGGCACGTTCAAGATGGATAGCCACTCAAGCGGCACCGCAGCCGCGCGCCGCGAACCGGTCACCATCGACCAGCATCCCGCAACCCCTGCGCGCCGCGAACTGGCTACGGCCACCGCGCGCCGCCCGAAGGCCGGCCACCCGCCCACAGGCAAGCCCGCTCATCCTGCGGTAATCAAGGCAAAGAGGGGCGATGGTCACGGGGGCGCCAAACCGAAAACACAGGGCGATGATGGCGAATGGGCAGAGTTTTGAAGAGTCGGGTTTTGATTCCAACTCGCAATCAAGATGAGACTAATAGATTTCCCGATGGGTGGGCAGACAGCGGTTTCGTCTGCCCACGCGGCCCGTTATCCGCGTGGGCACAAAAGCGTGCCCACCCTACAAAATGCCATTTTGATCGCAACTTGGAATGAGGAATCGGGTTTTGAGGAGTCGGGTCTCCTCCACCGCCGGCAAATTTCCCTCCCCCGTTTTCAGCCGGCGGGTTTTTATTGGTGTCGTAGCGTTGCAGGTTGGGCAAAGGCCGGAGGCCGTGCCAACAAAATGTGTGGCATGAATGTTGGGCACGCTACGCTTTGCCCAACCTTTTTGCTACGAAGAAGGAAATGATGAATTACACCGGTGAATGCGTTTTGAGCCAGTCGCGCAACGCGGTATCCACGCGGGTTTGCCAGCCTTCACCCGTGGCGCGGAATGTTTGCACCACGTCGGGCGACAAGCGAATGGTAATGCGCTCTTTCGTTGGCGTCTTCTGCCGGCCGCGTATGCCAAGTTTTTTCATGAGCGAGGGCGGCAACACCTCATCAGCAGGACGGAACAACGCAGGATCAACCTCGGAGAGGTCGCCAACTTCGCCATCGTTATCAATTACGGGTAAGCGTGAAACCATGTTTTACTCCTTCTCGTTGATTGGCCTTGCGGAAACTGATCACGCGAATGCCGGTCGCTGTTTCGGTAAGGCACAGCACATGCAAACGATCACCAAGATACCCTATCGCCACGAAACGTACCTCCGGGTAGGACTTGCGCGTGTCTTGCCAGGTTCTGGCAGTCGAAAAATCGAAATCAACCGCACGCCCAAACGGCAATCCACGATCCGCAATGTTCTGCGCGTTTTTGACCGGGCCGCAAGTGATCTTCATACGTCAGATTGCATGCACATAAAGATATGCTGTAAAGGGTTTTCGTGCCCAACAAAATGTGTGGGGCGAATGTTGGGCACGCTACGCTTTGCCCAACCTACGAAACTACGTTTGGATTGATGGGAAACATGATGTCTTTAATATGGACGGAGCAGTGCGTAGGTTGGGTTAGCGGCTTTTTCGCGTAACCCAACATCATTAAAAAAGGCTGTCGGGTTACGTCCGTCGGTGGTGAGATTCTTGTCGAACCATGAAACTGCTAACCCAACCTACGAAACTGTGTCACAAGGCGATCAAGGGATGCGGTGCAAGGCAAAATCGGGCGAAGCGGGTCAAGCAGGGATGGGCGGCTTGCCGTTGCCGCCCAACTCGCAAAAAGCGGAGTTTATTCCAAGTTGCGATCAAAATGGCATTTTGTAGGGTGGGCACGCTTTTGTGCCCACGCGGATAACGGGCCGCGTGGGCAGACGAAACCGCTGTCTGCCCACCCTACATCGGGAAATCTATTAGTCTCATCTTGATTGCAAGTTGGAATTACATGTGTTCTTTGTCCTGGTCGTGCCCGTGTTTCTTGTACAGTGCGGTCATGATGCCTGACAGTAGCAGGCCGAACACCAGGATAATGATATAGATGCTGAAACCCAGCTTCTGCATCACGGCATATAGCCCCAGCATCGCGAAGATGCTCAGGTTCTCATTGAAATTCTGCACCGCGATGGAGCGCCCCGCACCCATCAGCAGGTGGCCGCGATGTTGCAGCAACGCGTTCATCGGCACGACGAAATAACCGCCCATCGCACCGATCGTAATCAGCAGCAGAACCGCCAGCATACTGTTCGTCACCGGAATTATCATCATCACGACGATACCCATCGCGATACCCACCGGCAGCACTTTCACCGAATGCTCCAGCTTGATGAATTTGGCCGCCAGCACCGAGCCGATGGCGATGCCGATGGCTACCCAGGCGGTGAGTTTGGCGGCCTCGCCGATGTCGTAATGCAGCGCGACGGCCGCCCAGGCCAGCACCAGCAGGCGCAACGTGGCTCCCGCGCCCCAGAACAGCGTGGTGACCGCCAGCGAAACTTGGCCGAGAGGATCTTTCCACAGCAGCCTGAAGCAGTGCCAGAAATCTTTGGCCAGAAAAACAGGGCTGCGGCTGAGCGGCTTGTGGTCGATGGCCACTCGCGGAATGTAAAGATTGAAAATCGCGGCGGCAATGTATATCAGCACGATGACGGCGATGGCCAGTTCCGCGATGCTGTCGATCAGCGGAAGGGCCAGCGCCTGTAACAGCGGCGCGGTGATCTTAGGGCTGATGAGCACGCCGCCCACTATTGCACCGAGCACGATGGCGGCGACGGTCAGCCCCTCCATCCAGCTATTCGCCTTGACCAGTTGGCTGGGAGGGAGGTATTCGGTGAGAATGCCGTATTTGGCGGGCGAGTAGGCCGCAGCCCCAAGGCCGACCAGGCAGTAGGCGATCAGGGGATGGATGCCGACCAGCATGAAGATGCAGCCGGCCAGTTTGACGATGTTGCTGATGAACATCACGCGCCCCTTGGGCAGCGAGTCGGCGAATGCGCCGACGAACGGCGCCAGCACGATGTACGAGACGATGAAGCTCTGCTGCAATACCGGCGTATGCCAGGCCGGAGATTTCAAATCATTGAGCAGGGCAATCGCGGCAAACAGCAAGGCGTTGTCGGCTAGCGCGGAAAAGAACTGCGCCGCGAGGATGATATAAAAACCGCGATTCATGTTCTTTCGGCGGAGGCTAATGTGCGTAGCACGTTAAAGGCTGCAACGCAGTCTGGCCGTAGCCAAAAGAACTGCGCCGCGAGGATGATATAA
>JACREB010000002.1 GCA_016218475.1 Nitrosomonadales bacterium
CGGAAAAGAACTGCGCCGCGAGGATGATATAAAAACCGCGATTCATGTTCTTTCGGCGGAGGCTAATGTGCGTAGCACGTTAAAGGCTGCAACGCAGTCTGGCCGTAGCCAAAAGAACTGCGCCGCGAGGATGATATAAAAACCGCGATTCATGTTCTTTCGGCGGAGGCTAATGTGCGTAGCACGTTAAAGGCTGCAACGCAGTCTGGCCGTAGCCAAAAGAACTGCGCCGCGAGGATGATGTAAAAACCGAGATTCATTAAACTGGGAGGTTGATTTTGGCAGGCCGTTTTATATCACGAAAGCATAGCCCCTGCTATCATTCGCATCTATCAAATTATTCTGGCAAATATTCTTGCAGCAAAACAACTTTCATGCCTCGCCCCATACAAGCCCGTATCAACCTGAGCGCGCTGGAAAACAACCTTCAGGTGGCGCGCCGTGCAACACCGGCGCGCATCATGTCCATTATCAAGGCCGACGGCTACGGGCATGGCATGTTGCGCGCTGCCGGAGCGTTGTCTGCCTCGGACGGTTTCGCATTGCTGGGCATCCAGGATGCGATGCGTTTGCGGGAAGCGTGTTTTCGCCAGCCGATCCTGATGCTGGAAGGGTTCTTCGGCGCGGAAGACTTGGCGCCGGTTTGCGAATACAATTTAACCTGCGTGATCCACAGCGCCTGGCAGATCGCTTTGCTGGATGCCTACCCGAAAAACGGGGCGCCAAGTAGCGGAAAACTCGATGTCTGGCTAAAGGTCAACAGCGGTATGAACCGCCTCGGTTTCGCGCCGCAGCAGGCTGCGCAGGCGATGGAGCAACTGCGCCGCCATCGCGCCGTTCGCGAAATTACCCTGATGACGCATTTCGCCAATGCCGACGAAACGTGCGGCATCGCCGAACCGCTCGCCCTGTTCAACGATTTTGCCGCGCCTTATCGCGTGCCGCGCTCTCTGGCGAATTCCGCCGCGCTGCTGCGTTATCCTGAATCACACGGCGACTGGGTGCGCCCCGGCCTGATGCTGTATGGGGCGTCGCCCTTTGCCGATACCGACGCGCAACAACTCGGGCTGAGGCCGGCGATGACATTGAGCAGCCGCATCATCGCCGTGCAGGATTTGCGCGCCGGCGACGAGATCGGCTACGGCGGGCTGTTCCGCGCCGAACATGCGATGCGCGTAGGCATCGTCGCCTGCGGTTATGCCGACGGTTATCCGCGCCATGCGCCGGGCGGCACGCCGATTCTGGTGGACGGGCAAACGACGCAAACACTGGGGCGCGTCTCGATGGACATGCTGTATGCGGATTTGAGCAAGCTGCCGCAAGCCGATGTCGGGAGCCATGTTGTTTTATGGGGCGATGGCATGCCGATCGAAAAAGTGGCGCGCGCGGCCGGAACCGCCAGCTATGAATTGATGTGCGCGCTGACCGATCGGGTGCCGATTGTGGTTTAAAAATTGCTGCGGAGGGCGTCTGCGGCGTTGCGCGGTACTCGAAATCCTCATGTACTTTGTGTACATTCCGGTTTCTGTGTTCCGTGCGCCTTGCATCCATCCCTCCTCGCGAATTTTTAGGGCAGTACGTAGGTTGGGCAAAGCGAAGCGTACACAACATTAACAACGGCATCTTTATTCGTTGTGTACGCTTCGCTTTGCCCAACCTACGAAAAGGTAAATTTCCATTTTTTGATCCCGGTTTGTCTGGCTCGGGATAACAAAGGAGAAAACATGTTAGGCATCATCGGCGGCAGTGGTGTTTACAATATCGATGGGTTGGAAAACACCCGCTGGGTAAAAGCAGCATCTTCATTCGGCGAGCCGTCGGATGAGGTGCTGATCGGCGAACTGCCAATTGACGGCTTAACGCGGCAATCCATCGCGTTTCTGCCGCGCCACGGCAGGGGGCATCGCATCCCGCCGTCGGCAATCGACTTCCGCGCCAATATCGACGCGCTCAAGCGCCTCGGCGTGACCGATATCGTTTCGGTCAGCGCGGTGGGGTCGCTGCACGAAAGCCTCGCGCCGGGCATGTTTGTCATCGTCGATCAATTTATCGACCGCACTTTTGCGCGGGAAAAAAGCTTCTTCGGCAGCGGGCTGGTCGCGCATGTCTCGATGGCGCATCCGGTGTGCCACCGTTTGGGCGATCATCTTTATGCGGCGGCGCAACAGGTCAATATCCCGGTGGTGCGCGGCGGCACCTATCTGGTGATGGAAGGCCCGCAGTTTTCGAGCCTCGCCGAATCGGAGTTGTACCGTTCATGGAAGTGCGACGTGATCGGCATGACCAACATGCCTGAAGCCAAGCTCGCGCGCGAAGCCGAAATTTGCTATGCCACCGTCGCGATGGTGACCGATTACGACTGCTGGCATCCCGACCACGATCATGTGACGGTCGAGGCCATTGTCAAGGTGCTGCTGGAAAATGCCGACAGGGCGCGCGCTCTTGTGAAGAATGTCGCGCCGCGCGTGAAGGGCGATGCGGCGGCTTGCCAGTGCGGTTGCCGTAGCGCGTTGCAGTACGCCATCATCACCGCGCCGGAAGCACGCGATACAGCGATGGTTGAAAAATTGTCTGCTGTAGCCGGAAGAATATTGAGAAAATAAGCGTAGGTCGGGCTCTGCCCGACATTGGACTATGACGGCGGGCAAAGCCCGCCCTACAAAACATCAGGGAGAAACCACATGCCAATCAAATCCAGAATCCGCACCGTCCCTCATTACCCGAAACAGGGTATCCAGTTCCGCGACATCACCACGCTGTTGAAAGACCCCGTCGGGTTGCGCGCCACCATCCATGAAATACTTAACCGCTATAAGGATGAGAAGATCGACAAAGTGGCCGGCATCGAATCGCGCGGTTTTATCATAGGCGCACCGGTCGCATACGGGCTTGGCCTAGGCTTCGTGCCGATCCGCAAGAAGGGCAAGCTGCCCGCCGAAACGGTGGGGCGCAATTATGAACTGGAATACGGCACAGACCGCATCGAGATACACACCGATGCGATCGGGAAGGGTGACCGCGTGCTGCTAGTGGATGATTTGATCGCCACCGGCGGCACGGCGGAAGCCGCTACCAAGCTGATACACGATATGGGTGGCACCATCGTGGAATGCTGCTTCGTGATAGACCTGCCGGATATCGGCGGACGCGCGAGGCTGGAAAAGCTGGGGCACAAGGTATTCGCGCTGTGCGAGTTTGAGGGTGACTGATGCAGGGGCGCGATGAATTGTGCCCCTGCATCACCCGGTGAAAATTACAGGCATATCTTTGCCACAGGCATATCTTTGCCAAACTGCCGCATGTTTTTGCCACGCTACGCCCGAACACCCCATGCGATATACGGGAGCGCGAAGGAGAAAGTCCGGGCGCCGTGATTGGCGACTGCGGGGTTAATTCGTCCTTTTGAAGCCGGATTTTTCGTATGCCTTGGCGCAGGCTTCCACATCTGCGGCTGGAGTTAAAGTTGTCCACCATGCCCCGGCTTTGCATTCTTTGGTTTCCTTTGTGTCCGGGTGCTGCAACACAATCACCGTGCTGCTTGAAGGGCTCGATGCACAGCCACTGGTCACTGCCATAACAAAAACAGACAGCGAGATGATCGATACAAGTTTCATGAAAATTCCCCTTATGGATGTTGCCTGACAGTTATTCGATAGAGCCACAGGCCTGTGCAAAATGATGATGGATGCGGGTTTGCGATAAGCATAAAAATACCATACCAATTCAATTATACTTGGATTCGGATGGAGCGCCAATTTTGGGCAATGCCGGCAAGGCAAGCGGCCATCACTGCAAGCCGCATTACGATCTGCCGGGTAATGCCGGTGCTGATCTGGCGGAGAGGGTGGGATTCGAACCCACGGTGACGCGTAACGCCACACCGGATTTCGAGTCCGGTACATTCGACCACTCTGACACCTCTCCCGTGTGCGGCGACAAATAGCGGCGCGCATTTTACCAGACCACCCTGATTTCGCACATGGTTGGCGCCGGCCGCCTACAATCAGGGTTACAGGCATCTGAAAGATGCGCGCATCCTGACCCGGCGCGCCGGGTTGAACCCGGATAGTTGGGCGGACGTAAAAAATGGATGCCGCTGTTAATCTTACTGTGTCACATAGCGCTGAAGGGCGCATTGCGGCGTTAAAATCGGGCTCAAAATGCTCATTTACGCTATGTAAACTCCGCTTTTTCACCCGATTTTGCCTTGCACTGCATCCCTTGATCGCTATGTGACAC
>JACREB010000057.1 GCA_016218475.1 Nitrosomonadales bacterium
AAACAACCCACCCCCACCCTAGCCCTCCCCCTGAAGGGGAGGGAACATGGCTCCTCCCCCTTCAAGGGGGAGGTTGGGAGGGGGATGGGGGAAATGCTGGAGGCATGATTAATGGTATTTTTAGAATTTCTGCCTCCCTTATCGAGTTTATTCCACTCTGCCAGCGCCAGTTCGTGAAAGCGTAACTTAAAGCTCATCCAGACTCACTTCGACGAATGGGCCGCTGGCGCGTTCCTGAACAAGTTTTGCATCCTCCAGATCTTCCAAATAAGCCATTAGACGTTCGTAATGCGCCGCGGGCAATAGATAAGCTTCCGGCCTATTGTGGTTGAGTATGGCAACGGGACATTCGTCAGCTTGCTTGATGATGTTGGCAAAGTCTCGCTTTAACTCGGTGACACTTACGGTCATATTGGTGTAGATGGTATCCACAAGAGCCCTTATAATGATAACAAAAATTGATGCGCTATTTAATGCCAATAATATCACTAAATTAAACACGAAAGACCCATTTCTCAAACATCTCGCGATACGCCTCTTCGACCCCACGGGCAAACCCTGCGCCATCCATCAGCGGTGAATTTTTCATACGCTCCCGCATGCCCGAGCGAAGCTCCGTTAAAGCTTGGGGATTTTGTGCAAAGGCGCAGGCCTTGGCAATATACTCCTCCTCGCTCCCGGCCACCCATTCCGGCAATCCCAGATTGATCATCAGGCTCGTGCCGATCCGCCCGACCGGCGGGCGGCTGGACAGGGTCAATACCGGCACGCCCATCCACAGCGCATCGAACAGCATGGTGCCGCCGCTGTGCGGGAAACAGTCCAGCAGGATGTCGATGTCATTCAGCCCCGCAAAAATGTTGGCGCTCTTGCGCATGATCACCCGGTCGGGATTCATCCCGTGCCGGGCCATGAACTGCCGGTAATGCGCCTGGGTGGGCGGGTCGTCAAACCCGCGAAAGTCGAGAATCAGCTTTGCACCGGGAATCCGCCGCAGGATTTCTCCCCACACCCGGAAGGTGTGATGGTTCAGCCGCTCGGTGCGGCCCGAGTAGCCGAAGGTGACATAGCCGTTCTTCAGGCAGGGAGGCGGCGCGATCTCCGCTGTTTCCTCCGGCGGGCGATAGGCCACAAAGCAATGCGGCAGACGCACGATGGTCTCTCTCGTCAGGGTGCCTTCGGGAGCCATGTAAGGGTCGATCAGCGCGTAGTCCACCATCTTCAGGCCGGTCGTCCACGCCGCACCCAGCCAGGTGGCCTGGATCGGCGCAGGTTTCAGGGTAAACACGCCCAGACGGTCGTCCCGCATGTGGTTGCAGCAATCCACAAGGATATCGATCCCGTCCTCGCGGATGATCCGTGCCACCTCGCTGTCCGCCGCTCCCCGGATGTCCCGCCAACGGTCGAACAGCCCCTCGAATTCCTGCGTAACATCATCTTCCACCTTGACGTTGGAGTAGGCGTACAGTTCGACGGCGGCAGGATCATGGTTGGAAAACAGCGGCCAGAAAAAGAAACGCGAAGTATGGCGGCGAAAATCGGGGGAGACATAACCTATCTTCAGGCGCCGCCCCGGCGTGCGGTCGTGGGCGCTGAAGTCGACCACCGGATCGGGGAAGCGGTCGCCCCAGCGGACAAATTCCGCATAAATCTGCTCGGCGGTGAGATCGGGGTGGTAGGAGAAGGCGTAGAGACGCTGCTCACAGATAACAGGGTCGTCCGGCTTGAGACGCAGAGCCGCGTCGCTCTCCGCAACCACTTGGTCAAAGTCCGAGAGAAGCGCCAATATGAAAGACAAATTCTGGTGTGCCTCGGCAAAATCCGGTTCGATCTGTAGCGCGCGCCTACAACTGGACTCAGCCTCGATTAGCCGACCCACATCCCGAAAAATATTACCCAGATTACTATGCGCTTCGGCATAATCCGGTTTGATCTGCAACGCCCGCATGTAACTGGACTCGGCTTCATCCGTGCGCCCCAAAAAATAAAGAATGGCACCCAGGTTGTTATGCGCTCCATAGGAATCCGGTTTAACTTCCAGCGCTCTCCGGCAACTGACCTCGGCCTCGGATAAGCGACCCATATTTGTGAGCATTGTGGCAAGGCTGATGTGCGCTTCAGCAAAAGCCGGTCTGATCTGTACTGCACGACGGTAGCTGGCTTCTGCTTCGGCTAGCCGGCCTGCGTCTTGAAGGACAACACCTAAATTGTAGTATGCATCAGGATAGTCCGGTTTGATTTGTAGCGCGCGCCGGTAACTCGCTTCCGCCTCTTCCGGCATACCCAGCCTCTTGAGAGTATTACCGAGATTGCTCTGCAACTCCGCATCACCGGGCAACAGTGCTGCCGCTTTACGCATCGGAGCCAGCGCTTCAGCACTTCGTCCCATCAGGCTGTACGCTGCACCCAAAGCCCTCCAACCCAGCCCGACTGCAGGAAAACGCGCCGTCATGCTCCGGGCGAGAGTTACGATTTCTGCGTGGCGCCCTTCGTTGAATAATGCCGCAATGGTATTGACCTCTTGTTGGCCGGGCATTCCATGCACGACAGATTGTGCTTGCTGCCGCATGGGCTCGAATGCCGGGCGTACTTCTAATTTGCCGTGGCACTGTTTGTATTTTTTTCCACTGCCGCAAGGACATGGGGTGTTTCTTCCGGGCATCATGTTCATCATCCCTAAGCCGGGCGAGCCGGAACCAAAATGTAGGTCGGGCTACGCCCGACAGCCTTATTCGGCGGGCATAGCCCGCCCTACGAAAAATGCACTCTTAATTTAGAATTGGAATCATACCCCCACGCTCACCCTCTCGCACCATTTCGCAAACATTGCCCGATACGCCTCTTCCACCTTGCGCGCGAAGGCGGGCTCATCCATCAGCGGCCCCACTTGCATTTCTTGCCGCAAACCGGCTCGCAGTACGGACAACCTCGGCAAATCTCCAGCCAAAGCTATTGCCTTTTCGACATATTCGTTTTCAGTTTTGGCAATCCATTCCGGATACCCGACACCTTCCAGCACCGAACTCCCTATTCTTCCAACACTGGGTCGCCCAGCCAGCGTAATGTACGGAACCCCCATATACAGGTTTTCAAACAGTGTCGTCCCCGAGTTATGGGGGAAACAGTCCAATCCGATGTCGATCCCGCGCATGGTGTCCCACGGCGGACTATGGAAACCGATTTGCAACCGGTCGCGGCTAATTCCATGAGCTGCAAACTTCTCCGCCAGAACGTCCTGCGTGTACGCCTCGCGGAAATCTTTGCTATCAACCACCAGTCTCGCACCTTCCGCGCGCTTTAATATCTCCGACCAGACCCGGATCACACGATGATTGATTCTTATCCCCCGGCTCAGGGTTCCGAAGGTGACATAGCCCGCATTCGTCGCAGGTAGCGGACTGGTTTCCCCCATGCCTTCTGCAGGCCGGTAGACGTAGCCCGGCGTGGTTAGTCTTACTGTGTCACTTAGGCGCCAGGGCTTTTCTGAAAACAATTCTTCGCTGCCTGCAGGAGCAGAAGTTTCGTCAGTAAG
>JACREB010000058.1 GCA_016218475.1 Nitrosomonadales bacterium
GCGAAGTGGGTCAAGCAGGGATGGGCGGCTTGCCGTTGCCGCCCAACTCGCAAAAAGCGGAGTTTACATGTAGTAAATGAGCATTTTGAGCCTGATTTTAACGCCGCAATGCGCCCTTCAGCGCTTTGTGACACAGTAAGATGAAGCGACAATATGAAATGCACGTTACGCGTCTTCTGTTGGGTATTCCTGATGCTGCCTGCGCTATGTTTCGCAGGAGATAGCCTGTTGCTTGGTTTTGATGAACTTGCGTAAAGAATCAAGAAATCAGGTGACGATTATCAGCTGCTGGATGCGCGCAGTGCAGAGGCGCAAAGAATGGCACCTATCGCATTTTCAACAAAATATCGAAAAACAATGCCGATGAAAAATGGGCTGGTGTTAATCGTTGCCGATACAGACGCCGCTGCTCTGAAAATCGCCCAGTCCATTCCTGCCGGAGCGGACCGTAACGTGTTTGCGGTGATGGGCGGTGCCGAAACATGGCAGCGTGTGTCGTCGGAGGCTGCATCGCGACCGGCAATGCCGGACAGTTTCGTTATTCCCGCCAATACCTGTGAACAGGGCAAGCCGTTGCAGGAGCTTAAACGCAACAAGCCATGGCTGGAACCCAAGAGCAAATAATTATGCTGGTCGGCCCAAGTTTTCGCGCGGAGCGCTGTGTCCGCTACCGATACAGCTATAGCGAATGCAGCCGTTGCGCGGATGCCTGTCCGCACGAAGCGATACGTTTGTTTGATGCCGGTGTCGAGGTGCTTGCCGGCCATTGTCAGAGTTGCGCGCTGTGTGCCGCTGTCTGTCCAACCGAGGCATTGACAGAGAAAAATGTATCTGCGGAAAGCCTGCTGAAAATCGCAGCCAATGAAAAGCAGTTGACCGTTGCCTGCGCGCCGTCCGGGATCAAAGGTGATGCTGTGGTTCCCTGTCTGGGCGCAATTAATCCGGTTGTATTGGCTGACTTTTCCCGGCGCGGAATTGCGCTGCAATTGGCAGGAACCGAACACTGTACCCAATGCGCACACGCCGCCAAGGGGCATGACCTGATACAACTGCATCTCGCCGCAAGGGAGATATTGTGCCGTGCCGGGAGTGGTGGCGAACGGGCGGCGGCGCTTACCCTGCAAGACGCCGAATCGCGAAAATCATTGAAAAATGATGGTGGTCATGATGCTGCACGGCGGGATTTTTTTCGGCGATTTATCGGGCGCGGCATCGATCAAGTGATGGCTGGGGTTGCGGATATGCCACCCGCTCCACTTAAAGCTATACGGGCTGCGGCTCCTTTCCTTCCCGAGCGCAAGGAAATATTAAATGCGCTGTATGTTGGACATGGCGACGAACCGGTGCGGGTAGCGAGGCATCCAGCACTGGCGGCTGAGGATTTGCGCATTACCTCCGGCTGTTCTTATTGTGAGGCATGTATCAGGGCTTGCCCGACCGGAGCGCTGCAATTGTTGGAGAATAATTCCGCGTGGCGCGTGATATTTCTCAACGAACGCTGCGTGGCTTGTGATGTTTGCTCTGAAGTTTGCCAGCCGAAAGTGCTGCGGCAGCGCGAAATAGAAGATATTTGTGTCAATAAACAGAAGGCACGCGTTTTGATAGGGTTGCCCAAGCAGCGTTGTGCGCGTTGCGACAGAGTATTTGTAAATGATGGCAATGCTTCTATATGCCCCATTTGCTCGGGGGATGACGAAGACTTTGTGAACATTTTTGGTTAGTCTTGGCGTGTCGGTGAAGGGGGTTGGTGATGGAGTGGGATTTTACGCCTGAGCAGGTAGTTAAGGCCGAGGTCGATTACGGCCTGGAACAGTTCAGATTGGACCTGTTCGAAGAAGTGCGCCTTAACATGAACCAGATGGATGATGCGCAGCAACGCAAAATTTTTGATGTGATGTATGACCTCTGCTACTGGGTCGCTACCGGCGGCGACTATGATGAATTCCTGGCGGGACTTGACAAGGAGTCGTTCTTTCCTTCTTTTTTGGGGTCTATCAAGGAAATGCTTGTACCGAACATCATGATGCTGGGTGCCATTCTTCAGCGGCTCATCATGGAGCGGGTTGACGAGCAAACCATTCCCCTGGAAGAAGCCCTGAAACAAGTCGATGGATACCATCGTCTGGTGGTGACGAAAACCGCTTTGAATTAAGAGCCTATTTCAGTAGGTTTCATACCCCGCGCCGCTTGCCTGCGGGATGCAGTGCGAGGCGCGGGCTGCGCCGTGTAGCCATTCTCCACAAGCAGGCCGCAACGCCGCAATGCGCCCGCAGGCAAGCGGCTCTCCGGGTTGGGGCTGGGCGCGGCGTCTGCGGCGTTGCACCGCTTGCC
>JACREB010000059.1 GCA_016218475.1 Nitrosomonadales bacterium
CGGGTCAAGCAGGGATGGGCGGCTTGCCGTTGCCGCCCAACTCGCAAAAAGCGGAGTTTACATGTAGTAAATGAGCATTTTGAGCCTGATTTTAACGCCGCAATGCGCCCTTCAGCGCTTTGTGACACAGTAAGATTATTTGCCAATCAGGCAGTGGCGCGACACGGCGGCACCGTCAGCTCACTTCGATTCCATCACCCACACACCAGCCCAATCGTCCGGCGGCGGGTTGGCTTTGAGGTGTTCGGCGCGCTCGATATATATCTGGCTCGGTTTGTCGTTGGGGTTGATGGCCAGGCACTCGCCGAATGCCTTGATCGCGGCATCCCACTTGCGGGCGCGATAGGCGCCCAAGCCGTCCTTGAACAACCCCAGCACCTCACCGATTCCAGGAAAGCTCTCTCTCGTGTGAAAAGCCAGAATTTCATAGATCGCCACCGGTTGCGTCTTGCCCTTGACCACGACCAGATCAATTTCCCGGTGCCGGTAGGTGCCTTGCAGCTTGTTCATGGTGAATTCGCTGATCAGGATTTTTGCGCCGTACTGTTTGCAGGCCGATTCCAGGCGAGCCGCCAGGTTCACGCCGTCGCCGATGATGGTGAAGTCCATGCGTTTGTTCGAACCGATATTGCCGGAAACCACGTTGTCGGTGTTCAGGCCGATGCCGATATTGACCGGCAGTTTGCCTTCGGAAGCGCGTTGCTGGTTCCATTTGTTGAGCGTTTCCATCATGGCGATGGATGCGCGCACTGCCCGGTCGGCATCGTCATCGTGTAAAACGGGGATGCCGAACGCCGCCATGATGGCGTCGCCGATGAACTTGTCCAGCATTCCCTCCTCATGCTGGATGCAGTCCACCATCAGCGTGAAATATTCGTTGAGCAGCGCCACCGTGCCCTGCGCGCCGAGCTGCTCGGTCAGCGTGGTGAATCCGCGGATATCGGAGAACAGCACGGTGGCTTCCACGTTCTGCCCGCCCAGCAATTCCGCGCCGGAAGCCACCAGCCGATCTGCGATGCCGGGATCCATGTAACGCGACATGGTGGACTTGATGCGTTTCTCGCTGCTGATGTCCTCGATCACGAACATCGAGCCGATGCGCTTCTGGTCGATGTTGAGCAGCGGCTGCACGGTAAAGTTGACCGATGATGTCTCGCCCGCCACTTGCAGCGGTGCATCCATGGAAGTCTGCTGTTGCCCGCTTTCGGCCACCAGCCTGAGCTTTTCCAGCACCCATGCGTTATCGCCCGCGAAAAATTCCGCCACCGGCTTGCGCAGCACTTCCTCCGCCTCTGTCTTGAGGATACGCAAGCCGGCCGCATTGCAGGTGGCGATGCACTCGTTTTCGTCAAGCGTGATCAACCCGTTCGACATCGATTCCAGCATGGCATCGTTGTAATTCTTCATCGCCTGAACGTCGGCAAACAGCTTGGCGTTTTCCAGCGCGATGGAAATTTGCGCGGTGAAGGCGCGCAGCCGCGATTCGTCGTCGCCGGTGAAAGGCCCGCCGCGCCGGTTCAGCACCTGGGTCACGCCGATGGTTTTGCCGTGCTTGTTGACAATCGGCACGCACAAGATCGAACGCGTGAAAAAACCGGTCTTCTTGTCGAATGCCGGGTTGAAGCGCAGATCGGCATAGGCGTAGGGAATATTGATGGATTTGCCCGAGGTAAAAACCGCACCCGCGATGCCGAGATGGTTGGGCAAGCGGATCTGCATCGACTCCAATCCCTGCCCGACCTCCGACCATAACTGATTGGTCTTTTCGTCGTTGAGGAACAGCGTGGAGCGTTCCGCATTGAGCATGCGCGTCGCCTCGCCCATCACCCGCTGCAACAGCGAGCTGAGTTTGATGTCGGCGGTGACTTCGGAAACGACGTCGATGAATTCCATCTCCTGCTTGTGGCGCGCCTTCATGCGCTCGATGAACTGCGCGCTTTGCAGCGCGAGCGTCCCCTGGCTGGTCATCGCTTCGAGCAGGCGCAAATCCTGCCGGGTAAATTTGCCTTTGCGTTTATTGAGGGACTGCGCGACCCCGATAACCTCGCCTTTCAATGTCTTGATCGGCACGCACAGGATGTTTTGCGTGACAAAACCGGTCTGCTCATCGACAGAACGGTTGAATCGCGAATCCGAATAGGCGTCATGGATGATCAGCGGCTCGCCGCTGGTAAACACAAAACCGGCAATCCCGCTGGTGTTGAGAATGCGGATTTCGCGCTGGATATTGCCCTGCGCGGCGCGCGTATAAAGCTCATTGGTTGCCGGGTCGTTGAGAAACAGCGAACCGCGCGCGGCATTAAGCTGCGCCGTGGTCATTTCCACCAGCGCGTTGAGCACCTCGTCGAGCGTGTCGAACTCGGCCATTTTGTGCGAGATGTCGAGCAGCAACTCGGCCGTGCGCAAACGGCGGCGCTGTTGCGTGCCATTATTGGCCGGCTGTTTCGCTTTTTTGGGTGCTGCCTTGGCAGTCTGTTTTTCCATTTTCAAACGGGCTCCGATTGTTGGCGGTCTCAGGTTTTGGCGGGTAGCGCTTCGAGTTGCCCGCGCAATGTACGGATTGTGCCATGCAACTGGGCGATTTCGGCATTCGCCCCGCCAAGCGCCTTTTCAATACTGCTCTCCTTCTCGAAACGCACAAGTTCGAGAGCGTCGCGCAGCGAAACAACGGTCGCCTTCAATTGCTGAATGTCATTATGGCTGGCGGCAACGGCTTGCTGCACCGCCACTTCGCGCTCCCCCCGGGCTTTCTCCAGTTCCTCGCGCAACACGGTCACCGTGGTTTTCAGTTGCGCAATCTCGGCATTGGCGGACAAGGCTGACTTGCGCAACTTATCACCCACGTCGGCATGTGCAGATTCCAACTCTTGGCGCAAAGCCAACACCGTGCGCGTTAAATCGCGCATTTCCGCTTGAGCCTTGTTCAGTTCTTCTTTGTCTCGCGTCATTCCGGTTCCGTTGTGTTAGCCGCAATACACGTCACTTAAGAAAAATTCCGTTCGCCCTGAGCTTGTCGAAGGGCCATGGTTGCGTGGCTGGTGGTTCGACTCTCACCACGAACGGTTAAGTGACGTGATTGGTGTTAGCCGCGTTCCCATCTATCGCGGCTCGGCTGCTGCCTGCATCCCCGATTATCGGCATATCTTACCATTGGCGGCATATTTTTTTGGCAGTAACCGCAGGGTGCATAATCTTACTGTGTCACATAGCGATCAAGGGATGCAGTGCAAGGCAAAATCGGGTGAAAAAGCGGAGTTTACATAGCGTAAATGAGCATTTTGAGCCCGATTTTAACGCCGCAATGCGCCCTTCAGCGCTATGTGACAC
>JACREB010000060.1 GCA_016218475.1 Nitrosomonadales bacterium
TCTGGAGATGCTCAACGAGATCGGCTTCTGCAAGGGCATCGAGAATTATTCGCGCCACCTCTCCGGGCGCAAGCCGGGCGAGCCGCCGCCCACACTGATCGACTACCTGCCGCCGGACGCGCTGATGTTCATCGACGAGAGCCACGTCACGATCCCGCAGATCGGCGGCATGTACAAGGGCGACCGTGCGCGGAAAGAGAATCTGGTCAACTACGGTTTCCGCCTGCCTTCAGCGATGGATAACCGCCCGTTGCGTTTCGATGAATTTGAAAAGGTGATGCGTCAGAGCGTCTTCATTTCCGCGACGCCGTCGGTGTACGAAGCCGAGCACGCCGGGCAGGTTGTGGAGCAGGTGGTGCGCCCGACCGGGCTGGTCGATCCGCAGATCGAGGTGCGCCCCGCCACGCATCAGGTGGACGACCTGATGTCCGAGGTCAGCCTGCGCGTGAAAGCCGGCGAGCGCGTGCTGGTGACCACGCTGACCAAGCGCATGTCGGAAGACCTCACCGATTATTTTTCTGAGCACGGCATCAAGGTGCGCTACCTGCATTCGGATATCGAGACCGTCGAGCGCGTCGAAATCATCCGCGATTTGCGCCTCGGCATGTTTGACGTGCTGGTCGGCATCAACCTGTTGCGCGAAGGGCTGGATATTCCCGAGGTGTCGCTGGTGGCGATTCTCGACGCCGACAAGGAAGGCTTCCTGCGCTCCGAGCGCTCGCTGATTCAGACCATGGGCCGTGCCGCGCGCCACATCAACGGCAAGGCGATTTTGTATGCGGACAAGGTCACCGATTCGATGCAGCGCGCCATCGGCGAGACCGAGCGCAGGCGCAACAAGCAACTACTCTACAACGAGCAGCACGGCATCACGCCGCAGGGCATCGTCAAGCGCATCAAGGACATCATCGAAGGCACGTATGACATGGACGCCGAGCGCAAGTCGCTGAAGGCGGCGCAGACTCAGGCCAAGTATCTGGCGATGAGCGAAAAGGAAGTGTCGAAGGAAATCAAGCGGCTGGAAAAGGAAATGCTGCAAGCCGCACGGAATCTGGAGTTTGAAAAGGCGGCGCAATTGCGCGACCAGTTGAAGAAGTTGCGCGAAAGTGTGTTTATTTCGCCGTTGTGATAAATATCAGGGTCGTCGAATTTGCCGGGCGGGGTACACCTGACGTTACATGGGATAGCAAGGAAATTGATCTTGATGCACATCGGAAGGGAAAGCTCATGAACACATTGAAGCATATCGGCAGAATTCTGTTTGTCGCATCGTGGTGTCTGACAACTGTGGTATTGGCCGCCCCGGATACTGAATGCGGCGAGCGTGTGCCGCTGGCCAAGCTGATCGCCAAACCGGACAAGTATCACGGCAAGGCGTTATGGGTCACCGCTCATATCACCATCGACTTAGAGAACATGACCGCTTGTCCATCCAAAAATGAAACTCAAATGGAGAGCTGCCTCTGGCTCGACATAGTCGATGGCCCTTACAAAACCGAGCAGGAATATACGCGCTACGAGACAAGGTTGCAGAAATGGAAGCAGTTTGATCGCCAGACCGTCGCCATCCACGCGACGTTCGACAAGGGAAAGAAAGGCCATTTCAGCATGTGGCCGGGCAGCCTCAAGCAAGTCACCGAGGTGTCGGGGCTCAAGGATGGCTGGAGCTTTGCCACCAACGCCGCCGTATCGCACAACTGCCTGACCGGAAAATAAAAACTCGTAGGATGCGCTGAGGCACGAAGCGCATCGTTCGCGATTGATGCGGTTCGCAAGGCTCTCCTGGGTTTATCGAAGGGCTCACCACATCCTACGGCTTCTGGTCGCGAGCGCCTACGCGTAAGATGATGAAATGAAATGGTGGATGACACCCGCCAACGTGAAGCGTAATATCACCCGCTGGCGGGAGCGTGGCTCCCGAAATGCGCTGCTGGCGCAACCCGGCTAACCCGACTCTGAATATTTCATAGGATACCTGGTGAAGAAGCCTTATATCTACGTTGATACATCGGTCATCGGTGGCTGCTTTGATGTTGAATTCAAAGAGTGGTCGGATGCGCTGGTGGAAGATTTCAGGCGGCAGCGTTACATCGCGGTATTATCCGATGTAACGGCTGCGGAAATTGCGCCAGCCCCGGATTTTGTCAGGACACTTTACGGCGAAATACTGGCGTTGCCGGCGCAGATCGTCCATGTCAATGAAGATGCCGTCGCACTGGTTCAACGTTATGCCGAACGCAGCGTTCTCAGCCAGCGTTTCATCAACGACATGCTGCATATCGCCTTGGCCACTATCGCCGAAGTGGATGTGCTGGTGAGCTGGAATTTCAAGCATATTGTCCGGCTCGACAAGATACGCCTGTTCAATGCGGTCAACCTGGAGCAGGGCTATAAACCGTTAACCATATACTCACCCCGCGAGGTCATCAGCCATGCCGAAGAAGATTGAATTTCACTCTGTAGAGTTTTTTCGCAAAATCCGTGATCAGCAGGCCGCTCTCTTGTCCGGCAAGACCCCTGCTGAAATCGTCGCGTTCTTCGCCAAAACAAAACCGGGGCGTTTGACGAAACGCACAAGCGGCGCTCGCCGCCAGACAGCCAGCACTTGAGCAAGCGCAAGAACTCGTAGGATGCGGTGATGAAGGAACCGCATCGTTCGCGAGCGCAACAAGTGTTTTTCACGTTTGCCCTTTCTGGGTGAAACAACTAGTATAACAACACATAAATAACGAAACATGCATTATACTGTCGTACGCCCACCCCATGACGAGGAGCCAGCCATGCGACAGACCGAACTGCATCTTACCGACGAGGATCGAGAATTGATCGAATCA